>JAEWUR010000106.1 GCA_023397045.1 Planctomycetota bacterium | reverse complement strand
CCCCTGCTCTACCGCGGCGGCGATTCGGTCGAGCTGCTCCAGCGTGATCGACAGCGGCGGCATGATGACGACGACGTTGCCCAGGGGGCGGATCCAAACGCCTTGGTTCAATGCCGATTCGCAGACGCGATGGCCGCGACGTTCCTGCCAGGGATACGGCTCTTTTGTTTCGACGTTGCGAACCAATTCGATGGCGCCGATCGTGCCGCACTGGCGCACGTGTCCGACGTGCGGCAGTCGAGCGATACGATCGAGAAGTTCGGCGAGCCGTTCGATTTTCGGCTGGACTTGTTCGAGCGTTCGCTCCTGGTCGAACACATCGAGCGTGGCCAGCGCCGCGGCTGCGCCGAGGGGATTGCCGCCGTAGGTATGCCCATGAAAAAACGTTTTGCTCTGGGCATAATCGCCCAAAAAGGCTTGCCAAATCTCGTCGTTGGCCAACGTGGCGGACATGGGGAGATAGCCGCCTGTTAGCCCTTTGCCTAGGCAGAGCAGGTCGGGCGTCACGCCTTCATGTTCGCAGGCGAACATCTTCCCGGTTCGACCGAATCCGACGGCCACCTCGTCGGCGATCAGCAGGACGTTGTATTTCTTTGTCAGTTCGCGGACGCCGCGCAGATAGCCCGGCGGGTGCATCACGACGCCGGCGGCCGCCTGGACCAGCGGCTCGACGATCATCGCCGCGATGCGGTGGTGATTCTTCGCGAGTTCTCGTTCGAGTTGGTCGAGGTGGAACCGGCAGAGGTTGTCGGCGGCCACGCCCGGCGGCGTTCGATACGTGTCGGGCATCGGCACGCGCAGCGTATCGAACAGCAGGGGTCGGAACATCGTGTGAAACTGTTCGATTCCTCCGACGCTCATGCTGCCGATCGTATCGCCGTGGTAGGCTTGGCCGAGCGTCAGGAAACAGTTCTTTTCCGTACCACCGAAGGGGACAGTCCCATTTTCGCGGAATGCGTCGTGAAAATTGGGACATTCCCCGTGATCGGACCGCTGGCGCCAATACTGGAAGGCGATTTTCAGCGCGGCTTCGACGGCCGATGCCCCGTCGCTGGAAAAAAAGACGTGCGGCGTTCCCGGCGCGAGGTCGGCCAATCGTTTGGCCAGCGCGATGGTCGTCGGATTCGAGCCGCCGAGGTTCGTGAAATGGGCGATCTTATCGAGTTGTGCGCGGACGGCCGCGTCGATCTTCGGATGGCGATGGCCGTGGACGTTGCACCAGAGGCTGCTGACGGCGTCGAGGTATTGCCGGCCGTCGATGTCGGTCAACACGCAGCCTTCGGCCCGTTCGATGATGAAGGGTTCGTACTGGGCCATCTGGGTGAAGGCGTGCCAGACGTGGGTTTGATCCCACTGGCGAAGCTGCGTGTTGTTTGGCGATGGCATGGGCTCTATGCGGCGTAGGTCACGGTCGAGGTTTCTTCTTCGAGCGAGTCGTAGTCGTCGTCGTAGTCCTCGTCAGCGTCCTGATCGTCGAGGGGTTCGTTGTGCTCATCGTCGTCTTGGTCATCGCATCGGTGGGAGGCGAATCCGCCGACGACGAGCAGATTGGGCAACAGGAGAGAGTTCAACATATTAAACCCCATCGAGATCGTCAACACGCGGCCGAGGCTTTGGAGGCCCTGGTGGTTGGCGACCATCAGCGCGCCGAACCCCACCATGGTGGTCAGCGTGTTGACAACGACGGCCACGATGACGGCGTTGCCGGCGCCGCGATAACGTCCGCGCTGGTTGCGCATTTCGTGGACCAGATTGATGCCGGTGTCCATGCCGAGTCCGAGCGTCAGCGGCAGAACGATCATGTTGGCGGGGTTCAG
Organism: Planctomycetota bacterium; assembly: GCA_023397045.1. GTDB lineage: Bacteria > Planctomycetota > Planctomycetia > Pirellulales > Thermoguttaceae > JAEWUR01. Next base: position 5,810 of record JAEWUR010000106.1, on the reverse strand, counting down.
CGGAATGTCGAGCAGTCCCATCAGGCCCAGTGTTTCGAGCAGGCCGACGCCCATTGGCAGCGCGGCGGTCAGCGTATGTCCAACCCGGCGGAAGCCGATCAGCATCAGCGGGAAGATTGCGATCAAGGCATACCATGCGGCCTGTTCGAAGCTGCGTTTCATGTGTCGCGAGGCCTCGTACACCTGGAGCGGATTGCCGGTGGCCTCGGGATCGATGCTGCGGATGTCGCGAACGAATTCGCCCATCGGGCCGACGTCCCAGATGTTCGCCTTGCTGTAGACCTGGAGCAGATATTTGCCCGAGCGACCGACGAATCGCGTGGCGACGCTTTCGGGCAGGTCGTTCAGGGTCGGGGGTTCGGGCGACGAGGCGGCTTGGAGTTTTTGCAGGCGCGACAAGAGGTCGGCCGCCAACGATTGCTGATATTGTCGGACGCGGCGGGTATATTCGTCGGGCGGGATCTGCCGCAACATGGCGCGGAGCCGTTCGAGGCCGCCGGCGGAGGTCGAGGCCGACATCGCTTGGGCTTCGGCCAACATGCGATCGAGTTGAGCGGGCGGGGTGACCGGGATCTCGGGAGCCGCCTGGGGAAGATTGGCGAGTCGTTGGTGAATTCGTTCGATGATCGGCTGCTTGTCGGCGGCGTCGCGCGGCACTTTCGTTGCGACCTCGACCACTCGCTCGACGGAAGGGAGTTTTAGGAATGTTTCCTTTCGCGCGGCCACTTCTTCCGGCGTGTCGGCGATCGACAGGGCGAACCACGCGCTGCGGTTGGTCTGTTGGAACAGCTTGTGTTCCAGCTTGACGCATTCCAATCCGGCCGGCTGAAGGTTCAGCAGGTTGTAGTCGTAACGCAGATAGCGCATGCCCACCGCGGTGATGACCATGATGATCGCGCCGGCGGCGAGCGTCAGACGCGGCCAGCAGAAAAGCGGCTTCAGCCAGAATCGGAGATTCAACGGGGCGGGCAGGTCTTTGGTTTCGCGGATGCCGTCGGCGTCGGTCAGTCGAATCATGGCGGGCAGCACGACGGCCTCGGCCAACCAGCAGAGCAGAACGCCGCTGCCGGCGATGATTCCCAATTGCGCCACACCGGGGAATTCGGTCAGTCCTGCGGCCAGAAACGCGATGGCCGAGGTCATCGCGCCGGTCAGGATGCCGGGGCCGACGGCGGCCGAGGTTTGGATCAGCGCGTCGGAGGTCGATTCGGTGTTGGCGCGAACTTGCAGGTAGCGTGCGATGTAGTAGATGCCGTAGTCGATGCCCATGCCGAAGAGGATCGACGCGAATGCGATGCTCAGCACGTTGATGTAGCCGATGGTGAGCGTGATGTAGCCGCAGGTCCAGACCGTGCCGATGACCAATGCGATCATCGGCAACGTCGCGTGCCGGAAACCGCCGAAGGCGACGATCATGACGAGCAGCACGCCCGCGAACGAGAGGATCGTCGCGTAGGTCATCGAGCTTTCGCTCGACCGCATTTCGTCGAACTCGATGATTGGCAGACCGGTCAGTCCGATCTTCACGCCGGGATGTTGTCCTTCGACCTCCCCGGTCAATTGGCGCAGCACTTTGATCGACTGGTTGTTTTGGGCGAAGCTTTGCCGATCTTCTTCGAGGAAACGGAGGACGATGAACCCCATCTTCCCGTCGTCGGAAAGCAGTTGCGACGAGGGCGCTTCGGCTTCCAAGGATCTCGAGAAGGACATTTCGGGCCACGGCGATTGGTAGGCTCCGGGTTGGCCGAGCGCGGCCGAGAGTCCGCCGATCACCCGGGGCAATTCGGTCTGCATGGCCTCTTGGATTTGTTTTTGCTGGGCGGGCGAGCCGCTGGCCATGACGCCGCCCATCCATTGGGCCATGCCGCCGAGGTTCAGCGGCGACCAGTCGCCCTTGAGCACGGGCGAGGCCTGATCCAAGAAGCCGTCGATCTGCTGCAATTCTTCGCGTTTGAGGTAGTAGAGACCCTTCGCGCGGAGTTTTGGCGCGTCGGCCTGGTGGAGGATTGCGCCGAACAGGTCGCCGTGCCGGCACAACCTGCGGTAGACGTCGTCCATGACGGGAACGATCTGTTCGCGGCTGTCGCCTTCGACGACGATGACGACATCTTCCTTTTCGGTGAACTCCTTGGTGTACTCGATCCAGCGGCGGTTATAGTCGCTTTTCGGGCTGAGCAGTTCGGCGCGGCTGGTGCGGAATCCGAGTTGCGTCACGCACAGCCAAACGGAAACGCCCGCGGCGAGGAGAGCCAGCAGGAGCGTGGTGCGAGGGAACCGGACGACGACGGAGGTCATGCCCGCCAGGATACTCGACGTCCAGGATGTTTTTGCCGGCGGCGTCCGTTCCGTGGGCATTATGTCCTTCCAGAGGAATAAGAATCGTCCATCGGTCGCTGGCATCCTGCCGGCGATTTTTTGTTATCGGTCCAGACCGCGTCCCGATGTTGGGAGGGCGGCTGCGATATTTTACCCTCAAACGGCTGGGTGACCAAGATCAGTTTTGAGGTTTTGGTATGACGTAACTCGTTTCTGTGTAGAGTGTTGCGTGTCTTTTTTCGGCCTGGGTCCGGTTGTCAAACCAGACGGCGGCCATATCGGGCCTCGACTTGGCGATGCAGCTCTTTGATCGCGTCGGCGCAGTCGGCCCGGCAGACCAGCGTTGCGTCGGATGTGTGGACAATGATTAGGTTGTCGCAGCCGATGGCGGTGATGAGGTGTTCGGGATCGCTGGAGGCGGCCAGCGTGTTTCGCGTGTCGAGCAGCAGCGCCCGGTCGGCCGAGATGGCGTTGCCGTGCTCGTCGTGCGAGCAGGTTTCGGCCAGCGAGGGCCACGAGCCCACGTCGAGCCATCGCAACGGCATCGGGATGGCGGCCACGGTGACCTCGGCGTCTCGCGAGGCCGGTTCCATCACGGCGAAATCGACGCTGATCTTTTTGAGCGTCGGATAGACCTCTTCGAGCGCGGCTTGCCGCTGCGGCGTGTTCCATGCGTCGGCAATTCGCATCAACCCGGCATGGTTTTCGGGCGCGAATCGTCGGATGCAGTCGAGCAGCGTATCGGCTCGCCAGACGAACATCCCGCTGTTCCAGAGGAAACGATCGGGGCCTGCTTTGAAATAGTCGGTGGCTGTTGCCAGGTCGGGTTTTTCGCGGAATTGCCGCAGTCGGCGCGCCGTGCCGAAGTAGGAATCGCCGAGTTCGAGGTATCCGTATCCGATGGCTGCGTGCGTGGGCGCGATTCCGAACGTGACCAGCGTCGACGGATACTGTTCGACGAGTCGGAATCCTTCGTCGACGATCGTCTGGAATCGGTCGACTGGCTCGATGACGTGATCGGCGGTAAAGACGGCGATTGTCGCGTCCGGGTCGCGTTGAAGGATGGCGGCCGCACTGAAACCGACGGCGTTGAGCGTGTCGCGTCCGCATGGCTCGCCCAGGTATTGCTCGGGCGGAAGGTCCGCGACGGTCTTGCGTATGATGTCGGCATGCGATGCGCCGGCGCAGATGTATCGGCGGTCGGTTGGGATCATTCCGTCGAGTCGGCCGAGGGCGATTTCGAGCAGCGAGCGTCCCTCGATCAATGGGATGAGCTGTTTTGGCAGGGCCGCGCGGCTCATCGGCCAGAGTCGCGTGCCGGAACCGCCGGCGATGATCAGTGCGTAACGCATTCGAGAAGATTCCTTCTCGCCGACGTGCGGTCGGCGGCTAAACGGGGGTGTTTTTTTGAAAGCCGTTGCGTCGGCGGCTAAACGGGGGCATCCTTCTCGCCGACGTGCCGTCGGCGGCTAAACGGGGTTATTGCTCTTGTCCTGAATCGTCCAATCGGGGCCTTCTCGCAGCACGCGATGGTAGAGCGAATCGCGTTCGACGGGTTCTCGGCCGGCCTCGACGATCAGCGCGCGAAGCTGTTCGAGCGTAAGCTCCTCGGGCGAGGTCGCGCCGGCGTCGTGGTGGATGCGTTCGTGGCGAACCGTGCCGTCGATGTCATCGGCGCCATAGGCGAGGGCGGTTTGGGCGGTGCCGACGCCCAGCGAGATCCAGTAGGCCTTCACATGATCGAAATTGTCGAGCATCAGGCGGCTGACGGCCACGACGCGCAGATCTTCCAAGGCGGGCACCCGGCGCAAGTGCGACATGGCGGTGTGTTCGGGATGGAACGCCAAGGGGATGAACGTTTGGAATCCGCCGGTCTGATCCTGCAAGTGCCGCAGTTGGAGCAGATGCTCGATGCGGTGCTCGATCGTCTCGATATGACCGTAGAGCATCGACGCGTTGGTTCGCAGGCCGAGTTGGTGGGCGGTGCGGTGGATGTCGAGCCACGTGTGCGCGTCGGCCTTGCGAGGGCATATCTGGGTTCGGACCTGCGGGTCGAAGATTTCGGCGCCTCCGCCCGGCATGCTCCCCAAGCCCGCGGCGATCAAGTCTTCGAGAATCGACCGGGCGGGCCGATGCGTCATTTGTGCAAAGTGGTCGATTTCGACGGCGGTCCAGGCTTTCAGGTGCAGCCGGGGGAAAGCGGCGTGCAGGTCGCGGATCATGCCGAGATACCAATCGAACGGTTTGGTGGGATGCGCGCCGCCGACGATATGCAACTCGGTGCAACCGGCGTCGGCGGCCTCTTGGCCGCGCGCCAGGATCTCTTGCGGCGTCATCACGTAGCAGCGGGGATCGCCGCTTTCGTCTTCGCAACTGTAGGCGCACAGAGCGCAACGATAGATGCAGACGTTCGTCGGGTTGATGTGGAGGTTGAGATTGTAGTAGGCCGCGTTGCCGTTTTTGCGCTGTCGAACCGAGTCGGCCAGCTCGCCGATCGCGTGGAGATCGACGTCGGGCGAGAACAGATACTCGCCGTCGGCGGCCGAAAGTCGGTCGCCTGAACGGACCTTATTGCAGATATCCTGCCACATGGCTTGCGTTATTGTCTAGAAGAACAGATCGGCCACGCCGACGGCCAGCAAGCCGAGGCTTACGACGGCGTTGACGTGGAAGAACGCGCGGTTGACTCGGCTGAGGTCGTCGGGGCGAACCAGCGAATGTTCGTATACCAGCAGCACGGCGATGGCCGCGACGCCTGCCCGGTACAGGCCATCGAAACCATCGTACACCAACGGCAGCAGGAGTAACAGGCCGATCATGGCGAAGTGACACGCGGCGGCGAGCCGCAACGCCCCGCGCACTCCGAATCGAGCGGGGATGCTGCGGAGCCGCATTTTCACATCGAAATCGTAGTCCTGGCAGGCATAAATCATGTCGAAACCGGCCACCCACAGTAGCACGGCCCCCCCTAGCACGACTGGGGGCCAGGAAATTTCGGCCCGAATCGCCACCCAGGCCGCGACCGGCGCCGCCATGAGCGCTGCGCCCAGCCAGAAATGCGACAGCGACGTGAAACGCTTTGCATAGCTGTATCCGAACAAGAAACCGAGCACCGGCACGGAGCAGAAGAGCGGTATCGGATTCGCCGGCAAGAACAGCAACGTCCCGGCGACGAATCCCAGCGAACAGATCGCGGTGAACAGCGCGACGCTGCGAGTCTTCAACAATCCGGCGGGCAGGTGCCGCGTCTGCGTGCGCGGATTCAACGCATCGAACCGCCGATCGGCCAACCGGTTGAACGCCATCGCCGCACTTCGCGCCGTTGCCATGCAAATCAGGATTCCCAGCAGGTCTTGCCAGCGAAATGGAACCGGCGGATCCGCCCGCATGTTCGCCGACCACGCCATCGCGGCCGCCAGCAGCGCGAACGGCAACGCGAACAACGTGTGGCTGAATCGGATCAGTTCGAGCAAGCGGATGAGCATGGTGGCTGT
>JAEWUR010000739.1 GCA_023397045.1 Planctomycetota bacterium | reverse complement strand
CGGCTCGAAGCCCGATCCCGTCGGAAACGTAACCGTCAGCGAACCGTGAACGACGTAGTTCCAGATGCCTTCGCGTTCGAGAATGCGCGAGATCACCAACGGGCTGAGATCGTAGGACGTTTGGTTCGGATCGGTCTGCATGGCCAACAGCAACTCGGCCGCCACGATGTGAACCACTTTCTCGGCCTTGTCGAGGTACGCGTCGTTATACGACTTCCACTGCACGAAACGCGCATAGTTGTCCAGGTAGGTCGGATCTTTCTGTTCCCGACGAATGAACTGGAACTCCTCGTAGAACCCCGGGCAATCGGTCGAAATCCCCGACTTCGCGAAGTCGTCCAGAAGTGCTTGCAGTCCTTCGGCTGTCTCGATCATGGGTCACCCTTATGTTTTGTTCGGAGTTTCGCGATAGCCCAGCGTTCGGTCAGCGCCCGAGCAACGCGAGTGTTTCCGCGAATCGCACGCAGGTTCGTAAACAAAAAACCGTACGGTTTCCGTGCTCAAACATAAGTCGCAATTGCATGACCGCCAAACGTACCCCCTAAAGTCTACGGAAACTACGGCCAAAAACGCCGGATTGCTCCCGTGCTTCGAGGGGGTGTTTGTTGGGCGCAGCCGACACAATCGCCACAATCGGCGTAGCCGGGAAGTCAAGAAACAGACCGATCGCTAGTACGGCATGCGGCACTTCACGACGACTTTGCACACTTCGGCGTCGCTGCCGGGACCTTCGATTGCCAGCCCGGGCGCGTGAATGTCGTGCGGTGCGAGAATCATGAAGCTCCCGGCGCGAAGCGTCAACAAGTCGCCCGCCACGTCGTACAGAATATAGTCCTTCTCGTCGTCGTATTCGTGGGCGACCTTCAGGCCGTTTTCGAGAAAGGCGTGGCCCATGCGCTCGACGCCGGCCGCCACGTATTGGATGTCGATGTATCGCCGATGGGCTTCCCACTTCGCTTCGGCCGGCGCCTTCGGCCGATAGCGCTGGACCATCGCATAGACGCGGTCGCCGTCAATGTTGTGGCGTTCCGCCGGCATCGTCGAAAAATCGGTTCGGCGAAGAAAATCCAACGCCAGGGCAATCTCCTCGCTCATGACGCGATACAGGCTCGAATATTCAAGACGATCCAAAATCATGGGAATCTCCTTGTTCCGTGGCAAATAAGTTCCGGAAGGCATCGACCGAGAAACGGTCAGCTTAATCGACGGTCTGCGGCGATGCAATGCTGCCTTGGCGGCCTATGCGAGATGCGGCAAAACCATTGACGGTCGCCAGGGGGGGAGGTAGAATCGCGTTCCACGGCTTTTCCTCCCGTTTTTCCTTGCCAGAAGAAGGTATTCTGCCATGTATTACCGATCCGTTGCCGGTGCGTTGTTCTTGGGTCTTGTGGTCTCCGGCTGCTCGAACACGCCGCCGCGCGTCCATCCTTTGCCGATCTCCTCGTCGGCCGGCGCCGATGCCGTGGCCCAGTACGACGTCGACAAAGACGGCAGAATCAGCGGCGACGAACTGGAAAAATGTGCGGCGCTGAAGGCCGCCATCCAACAGATCGACGCCGACGGCGACGGCGCGATCACCGCCGTCGAAATCACCGATCGAATCGGCGCCTGGCAGAAGTCGAAACTCGGCCGGATGCCGGTTTCCTGCACCGTATTGCGCAACGGTCGCCCGCTAGTCGACGCCGACGTCAAATTCGTGCCCGAGAAGTTCCTGGGCGACGAGATGAAGGTGGCCCAGGGCAAGACCAGCCAAAACGGCGTCGCGATGATCAGCTTCGAGATCGTCGATCCCGCCAAAGATCGCCCCGGCGTTTCACCCGGCCTGTATCGGATCGAGATCACCAAGGAAGGCGAGAGCATTCCCGCCAAATACAACACTGAAACGACCCTCGGACAAGAGGTGGCCAACGACGCCGCCGGCATCCGCGAAGGCATCCGGCTGAACCTGCAATATTAAGAGCCCCCAACATGTCCCCTCTCCACACACCGACCCAAGTTTGGTCGAGAGAGGGCCACACGGGCTGAAATGCCGACAGGCTGTAGGTTATGCTTCAGCATAACAAGACGTTGTCTGCCAATGTGTTATGCTAAAGCATAACCTACGGTCATGAGAAATGCGGGTTAGGGTCCATGCGTTATAGGTGGCCCCGATAGCTTGTCTATCGGGGTGCCGAAAGGCACAAGAGGATTCGTTGTTTTTCGGCGGAAAACCTCTTGCGGCTTCGCCGCCCTGATAGCTGAGCTATCAGGGCCACCCAGAGGGTGAGGGCGTAGGGTCCGCCTCGCGGACCACAGAAACTTCTCAGCCGTTGAATCGGCTGGCCAACAACGCGATGTTCTGGCCGCCAAACCCGAAGCTGTTGCTCAACGCGATGTCGCAACGACACTCTCGGGCGGTGTTCGCGATGTAATCCAAATCGCAATCCGGATCGATGTTTTCGTAATTGATCGTCGGCGGCAACGCGTTGTCGCGAATGGCCAGCAGGCAAAGGATCAACTCCGTCGCCCCGGCCGCCGCGATGAGGTGCCCCATCATGCTCTTCGTGCTCGATACCGGAATCTTGTAGGCCTGATCGCCGAACACCTTCTTGATGACCAGCGTCTCGACCTTGTCATTGACCGACGTGCTGGTGCCGTGGGCGTTGATGTAATGGACGTCGTTGATGCCGATTCCCGCGTCGGCCAACGCCATCTGAACGCAACGGATCGCGCCTCGGCCCTCGGGATGCGCGTCGGTGATGCGGAACGCGTCGGCCGTCGAACCGTAGCCGACGATCTCGCCGTGGATCTTCGCGCGGCGAGCCTTCGCATGCTCCAGATCTTCCAGGATCACCATGCCGGAACCTTCGCCGAGCACGAATCCGTCGCGATCGCGATCGAACGGCCGCGACGCCCGGGCGGGTTCGTCGTTGCGGGTGCTCAGCGCGGTCAACAGATTGAACCCGGTCACGCCGAACGGATGGATCATCGTGTGCGTTCCGCCGGCAAGCATCAGATCGGCATCGCCGCGGCGGATGATCTCGACGGCCTCGCCGACGGCCTGGCTGCTCGCGGCGCAGGCCGTCAGGCAGTTCATGTTCGGTCCCTGGGCGTTGAACAGGCTGGCCAGATGTCCGGCGGGCATGTTGGGCTCCTGCTCCAACTCGACGATCGGGTTGAGCGTGTCGAGCCCCTTCTTCGTGAACTTCGCCATGTCGAGCGTCGTGCCGCCGTCGCTCAAGCCGGCCACCATCATCTGCGTGAACCGATCGAAGTCCTGTTGGCCTTCGCCGCTGCCGGTGTAGACGCCGAATCGCGTCGGGTCGATCGAGCCAAGCTCGATGCCCGAGTTGGCCACGGCCTTCTTCGCCGCGCCGATGGCGAAATGGGTGTGCCGGCCCTGATACTTCCAATCTTCCGGATTCTCACCCACTTCCGACACGTCCCAGTTGCGCACTTCGGCCGAGATCTTCGTCGGGAAGTTGCTGGCGTCGAACAGCGACGTGTAGCCGACGCCCGATTCGCCCTTCAGCAGGCGCCCCCAAACGGTCTCGATGTCCGTCCCCATGGGCGTGACACAGCCGATGCCGGTAACCACAACGCGTCGTCTCATGGATTGGCTCCTTCAGCGGCCTTCAACAATCGTGCCGGAGGTTTCAGCCTGCTGCCGTCGGGCGCATGGCCCACGTCGAATGCGCCCAGCAAACGCATCATCCGCAAAAACGTCTCGGGATCGAACAGACTGCCCAATCGGGCATCGTTCAGGTGGGCGAAGACAATCTCTCCCTCGGCGTGCAGCACATCGCCCTTGTGGCTCGTCACCGTCACCATGGCGCCCTCGGGCCGAATGTATTCGACCTTCGTGCGATAGGTCAGCGTATCGCCGGGTACGGCCTCTCCATGGAACACGATCTTCGGCACTTTCGCCAACACGACCTTCTCGGTGAACTGGTTGTGCTCGCAGACCAGCAGGCCGCCGGTCTGCGCCATCCCCTCGATCACCAACGTGTTGGGCAACAGCATATAGTAGGGGAAATGATCGTGCAGGTAGTCCTCGGCCAGCGAAATGTTCTTCACCGCCGTGGCATACCGCCCGCTCTCGAACTCAAGAAATCGATCGATCCAATACCATCGCATAGTCGCCACCCTCGCATTCGCGTTCTCGTCACGGAGAGGACCCGAACGACTCGGCTCAGTCCGTAACTTCCACCTTGCCTTCGACGAAGCGGCACATGTCGGCCACCGTCAGAAGGTTGCCGAAGTCCTGCACCACGGGATTCTTCGAAAACTCGTCCAGGTTCGCGAACGGCATCCGCTTGCGC
>JAEWUR010000686.1 GCA_023397045.1 Planctomycetota bacterium | reverse complement strand
CTTCTGGCCCAATATGGAGTTGGAGGAGTATATCAACCTCGAACAGCGGGTCAGCGGCCGTATGGTACTGCTGGATATTTCTGCTACAGGCGAAGAAAACCTGATCGAGCAACAGTCCGGCAACCAGATGAACGACCTGGAATACCGCCGCAAGCAACTCCTCAAGCTGCAAGACGCCGTAATCGACCTCGAAGACTTGAGCAGCGGCGTTTCCATTGCCGATCTTACGCTAAACGACTTCCGCGTCGACCTCTCGGGCTTCCTGAAGGAGAATGCCGGCCGGCTCGAATCGCTCCCCTTCGGCACGTTTGCCGTTACTACCGCCGTGGGCAACGACGAGGCCAACATCCCGCCGGGCGTCATCTTCTGCCTGCGGGCTGCCGGCGATGCGGCTACCAAGGCCATCGAGCCGGGCTACCCGCTCGCACCCCATTACATCGTGCATGTCGGCGACGACAGCACCGTTTTGCTGCCGTTCACCCAGGCCAAGCAATCGCTCGATCGGTTGAAGCGGCTCTGCATCGGCCGCGACATTCCCGATGCCGGGGCGTGCGTTCGATTCGATAAGATGACGAAGAACGGCCGCGATATGCGCGTCGTTCAAGACCTGTTGGCCACGGCGGTTGCGTCGATCATCGGCAAGAAGGAAGAGCGTGCGGTCGCCAGTCTGTTCACTCCCGGTGGCACTACCGCAACAAAGGGCGAATTCTACGGTATCAATGATTTCGAGGTGGTCGCGTTTCTTGTCGTGCTGCCCGAGGAGGGGAGCACGTGATTTTCGCCCCTGTTATCGACGCTCTTGCCATTCCCGGCGACGCTCGTGTGGATCAGCGGGTGCCGAAGAAGCTGCTGTTGGAACACGGTGCGCCAACGGCTGCCGACCGTCGGCATATTCAGGACGGCATTGACGAAATGGTCTGGGTAGCGGCCCTGAAGCCTACGAACATCGGTGTGCCGGCCTTTCGGGACGACGTGCGCGAATACCTGGAAATCGCTGTGCTCAACGTAGCACTTCGCCCTGATGCCAAATCGACGCGACTTGTCGAATTGATCCATCGGGCCGTACCGTATCCGGTCGTTTTGCTTGCGGCGCAAGATGGGGCCATTAGCCTATCGCTCGCCCATAAACGATGGTCGCAAGGTGAATCTGGCAAGTGGGTTGTTGAAGACATTCGCGCCACGGCCCCGTTTCATCCCAACACGCCCACAGATACCGAGGCTTCGTTTCTGGCTAGCGTTGCGTTGGCAAGTCTGCCGACACGCGATTTGCACGCACTCTATCAAGGCTGGTTCGACCGCGTGGCCACCTTGGAGGCGGCGCACCTTACGGGCACGTTTGCTCCGCCCGACAACGCCGACCACGCCGCGGCGCTGCGGGACAATCTCGACGCCCACGCCCAACTCCAACGCTCCATAGACCTGTTGCGTGCGAAGGCGACAAAGGAAAAGCAACTCAATCGTCGGGTACAACTCAATCTCGAAATCAAACGGCTGGAAGCGCAACTGGCTGAAATGGCCTCGCGGCTACAGGATTCTCGCAGAGTAACATGAACACCGCACGTACTGAAGACTACCTCAATGGACTTGTCGGCGAATTGTGCAAGCTGCCGGAGGAAACGAGTTGGGTGGAGTTCAAAGAGAACAACTCCAACCCCGAAGAAATCGGCGAGTATCTTTCCGCCCTCAGCAATGCAGCCGCGATTCAGGGCAAGGCCAACGGCTATCTGGTCTGGGGCGTGCAGGACAAAACCCACGCCGTGGTTGGCACCACCTTCAAACCCGCCCAGCCCAAGAAGGGGAACGAGGACCTTGAAAGCTGGCTTCTCCACCTTCTGAAGCCCCGTCTCCATTTCTGCTTCTATGAGCTTATCCACGAGGGAAAGCCGGTGGTCGTGCTGGAAATTCCACGTGCATCCGGCCGTCCCGTGCAATTCCAGGGCATCGAATTCATTCGCGTCGGCTCCTATCGCCAAAAGCTCAAAGACCACCCGCAGATCGAAAAGGAACTCTGGCGCGTTTTTGACACCACGCCCTTTGAGGACATGATCGCCTTCGATCGCGCGGACGCGGAGACATTGCTCGCCTCGTTCGACTATCCGCGCTATTTTGAACTCCTCGAACAACCGCTCCCCACGGACCGGGACAAGATTCTCGCGCGGTTGCAGGACGATCGCATGATCGTTCCCAATCAGGCTGGTGGCTGGGACATCACCAACCTTGGAGCCATTCTTTTTGCCAAGAATCTCGATGCGTTCAAAGGACTCAGCCGCAAAGCTGTGCGAGTAATCGTCTATGAGGGCAAAGGGCGGCTGAAGACTGTTCGCGAGCAGGTCGGTCACAAGGGCTACGCTTCCGGCTTCGAGGGATTGATCGAGTTCGTCAATGCCCTCCTCCCGCGTAACGAGGTTATCGGCCAAGCACTCCGCAAAGAAGTGCCAATGTATCCAGAGCCTGCCATCCGCGAGTTGATCCCCAACGCACTCATCCATCAGGACTTTTCGATCACCGGAAGCGGTCCGATGATCGAAATCTTCTCGGACCGCATGGAAATCACGAATCCCGGTTTGCCGCTGGTCAAGACTGAGCGTTTTCTCGATACGCCGCCACGCTCGCGCAACGAGGTGCTCGCCTCGTTCATGCGCCGTGTCGGGATATGCGAGGAACGCGGCAGCGGTATCGACAAGGTGGTTTTCCAGACCGAGCTCTACCAGTTACCAGCCCCCATTTTCGAGACGGTGGAAGGCTCTACCCGCGCTGTCCTCTTTGCCCACAAGGCGCTCAAGGACATGGATCGGGTGGATCGCTCACGAGCCTGCTATCTCCATGCGTGCCTTCGTTATGTCGAGCGCGACCCCATGACCAACTCTTCCCTCCGCGACCGTTTCGGCATCGCCGAAAAGAACAGCGCCATGGCCTCACGCATCATCCGCGAGGCTATGGAAGACAACCTCGTAAAACCCTATGATCCAGACCAGGGAAAGAAGTACGCAAAATACCTCCCCTATTGGGCATGAACACCACGCGATTCTTATTTGACGGCTATTTGACTGGAGGAGAAAAGCGACACCCCCGCGACAGGTGGAATGCTGTCCGAACTCATTAATACACAAGGCTTTACGCAGCCCAACCACACTACGGCTTATTTGACGACCATTTGACAGAAGGACGCCCAGCCCTTGGAAAAACTCACCGATAAGGACCCTGAAACAAAATCCCTTGATCTCGTTGCCGAGAACATCGAACAACTCACACGTCTATTCCCGGAATCGGTTGTCGAAGGGAAGATCGACTTCGAGGTGCTCAAACAGTTGCTTGGCGGCGTCGTGGACGAGCGGGAGGAGAAGTTCGGGCTGAATTGGAATGGCAAGCGCCGTGCCCGGCAACTGGCGCTCACGCCCTCGACGGGCACGCTACGCCCCTGCCCGGAGGAGAGTGTCGATTGGGACACTACCCAAAATCTGATGATCGAGGGCGACAATCTCGAAGTCCTCAAACTGCTGCAAAAGTCCTATGCCGGCAAGGTAAAGCTCATCTACATTGATCCGCCCTACAACACTGGCGGCGATTTCGTTTATCCCGACGACTTCCAGGACAATATCAAGAACTATTTGATGCGTACCGGTCAGATGGAATCGGATGGCCGCAAGAACTCCAGCAACACTGAAGCCTCCGGCCGATTTCATACCGATTGGCTCAATATGATGTTGCCACGGCTGAAGTTAGCAAAGGGCCTCCTTCGAGATGATGGAGTGATATTTGTCACTATTGATGACAGAGAAGCAAGTAATCTGCGGCTTCTACTTGATGATGTTTTCGGCACAGAAAACTTCGCGGGGTCAATCGCCTGGAAGAAACGTTCTTCACCCGATGCAAGGGATACGATTGGTTCGGTTCACGACTGGATTCTGTGTTACGTAAAAAGGTCAGATCAAATCAAGGCTGCGATTGGAAAGATGCCACTCAAGGGAGAACGTGTGGAAGCGTACTCCAACCCCGACAACGATCCGCGTGGTGATTGGGCTTCTGTTGATATGACTGGGATGACGGGGAGGGCAACGAAGGACCAATTCTTCACTGTGACTCTTCCCAGTGGTCGAAAGATAGGTCCGCCCGAGGGAAGAAGCTGGGGTCTCGCCGAGAGGACATTTCACGAATTGCGAGCAGACAATCGAATATGGTTTGGCAGGAGTGGCGATAATGTACCTCGCATTAAGAAGTTTCTCAGCGAGTCTGACGGCCAAGTTATACCATCCTTCTGGGATATGGATGAAGTCGGAAGTAATGATGAGGCTAAAAAGGAAGTCAACGATCTGATGGGACAGCCTGATGTTTTTGATACGCCCAAGCCTGTCCGCCTTCTGAATCGGATGATCGACGTTGCTACAAGGAAGGAGGAAAATGCAATCGTGATGGACTTCTTTGCTGGCTCCGGAACCACAGGCCACGCAGTAATGGCAAACAATACGAACAGCAAGAACAATTATAGGTACATTTTGGTCCAACTGCCCGAGATACTCGACCGAAATATGAAATCTCAGGGGACTGCCGCAGCGTATTGCGAGCAGCTTCATAAACCGTGCAACATCGCCGAGCTTACCAAAGAACGCCTTCGCCGTGTTGGCAAGAAGATTAGGGAAGAGAATCCGATGTTCGCCGGCGACGTTGGCTTTCGTGTTTTCAAGCTCGATTCCAGCAATATCCGGGCGTGGGAGCCGAATCGCGACGATCTTGTCGCGACACTGGAAGAAAACGTTGAACATCTGAAGGCCAATCGCACCGAAAACGACATTCTCTACGAGTTGCTTCTGAAGCTGGGCCTCGACCTCACTGTGCCCATCGAACAAAGGACGATTGCCGGCAAGACGGTCCATAGCATCGGCTTCGGCACCCTGTTGGCTTGCTTGGCCGAGAAGATCGGGATCGCGGAGGTCGAACCGCTGGCCCAGGGCATCGTCGCTTGGCACAAGGAACTCGCCCCGGCCGGCGACAGCACCATTGTCTTCCGCGACAGCGCCTTCGCCGACGATGTGGCCAAGACCAACTGCGCCGCCATCCTCGAACAGAATGGACTCGAAAATGTGAGGAGCTTGTGAGGCTGCCGTAGGGTGGACTTCAGTCCACCTAGAAACAAACAAGGCGGACTAAAGTCCACCCTACGACCGAAAGGAACTGGACCATGCCAGACCAGCCAACACCCCCCATGGGGGAAATCGTTCTCTATCAGACCGAAGACGGTCGAACGCGGCTGGAATGCCGTTTTGCCGACGAAAACCTCTGGCTGAGCCAGGCGCTCATTGCCGAGTTGTTCCAGAAGGATGTGCGGACGATCAATGAGCACTTGCAGAATGTCTACCAAGAAGGCGAACTCGATTCGGCGGCAACTATCCGGAAATTCCGGATAGTTCGACGCGAGGGCGTTCGAGAAGTCGCCCGCGAAATCGAGCATTACAACCTCGACGCCATCCTGGCGGTGGGGTATCGCGTCCGTTCGGAGCGGGGCGTGCAGTTCCGCCGCTGGGCCACCGAACGGCTAAGAGAGTACCTCGTGAAGGGATTCACGATGGACGATCAACGACTGAAGAGCCCGCCGATCGATGGTTCCGGCGTCCCCGATTACTTTGATGAGTTGCTCGAACGCATTCGTGACATCCGGGCAAGCGAACGGCGAATGTATTTGCGTGTGCGAGAAATATTCGCCTTGGCCGGCGACTACGACCCAAGTAGAAGGGAGACGACAGCCTTCTTTCAGACGATCCAAAACAAATTGCACTACGCATCGACGGGCAAGACTGCACCGGAACTTAT
>JAEWUR010000427.1 GCA_023397045.1 Planctomycetota bacterium | reverse complement strand
CCGTCCAACCGACGGTCCCGACTTGGTTGTCAACGGCCGTTCGTGCTTTGACGGGCATCCTGGCCACGGCGTTCCAGCCTTTGCCGCCGGTCGACGTGGTGGGCTCGGACAGAGGCTCCTCCATCGGCGTCGGCGGTTCGGGTTCCGAGGGAAACTCGTTGTTCTCCATCAACTCCGGCTCGGGCGTCGGCACCATTTCGGTGGCGGCCGGCGTCGGAGTGCCTTCGATCGCCTCTCCGCCATCGAACAACCCCATGCCCGCGTGCTGCTCGTACGGACCTCGGCTGAACACCCTCGGCTGCGTGAAGCCGTAGTCGAACGGCGTCGAGGCCGCTCGGGCTTTGGCTCGCCGATTGGCGTCGAAATAGGCCTTCGCCGGCCAAGGTCCTTCCGACAGGTACACGCCATTATACTCGAGCAGCGAACCCTTGCGATAGTGGACCGTTGCAATCGATTTGTTGTAGTCGACCAACGCCTGGTAGTAGTCGCTTTCCGCCTGGGCCAGCTTCCGCTGGGCGTCCAGCACGCGGTCGATCGTCACCGTGTCGGTCTCATAGGCGGCGGTGACCGCCTCGACCTCGCGTTGAGCCGCCAACCGGCGATTGAAGTCGGTTTGGCTCAGCACATAGTTCTTTTCTTCTTCACGGAACGAATGCGCCAACTGGTGCGACAGCTCCAATTCGCCTTCCTGCAACTTGATCCGCTCGCGAGCCAGGATCAGTTGCGCATTTCTCACGCCGGCCAACTCGCGACGGAAACCGATCGGCATGTTCAACTGGAATCCCGCCTGCCACTCCTGATAGCCGCCGCCGGTCAGCGTACGATACGCATTGGTGTTCTCCGTCTCGGTGTCCGAGTCCCAGACGCCGGTGCCGTCGAGCCGGTTGCCGAAGCCGAGCCACTTGTATTGGGCAATCAAATCGAGCCGGGGCAACAGGAAGTTCTTCGCCGCAATCAGCTCGAGCTCGCGACGCTTCACGATCCACTTCTGCTCGCGCAACTCGACGCTGCGGGCCAACCCTTCATTGAGCACCTCGCACCAATCGAACACGACCTTCGCAGTGGTCGGTTCATCCTTCGGACGAATCAGCCGGCCGTCGGTGGCAGCCAGTCCCATCAAATAACGCAGATTGGCCTCGGCTCCGTACAGGTTGCTCAGCGACTGCTCGGCCGTGCTTCGGAAGGCATAATATTGTTCCTTCGCCTGGGCTTCGCGTTCGGCCTCGCCACCCTTGCCGCCGAGACGATACAACGTGTACGTCTTGCGCCAAGTCGACAACGCACTGTCGCGCCCGGCAATGACCGCGTCGAGGCTCCGATACTGGAAATACAGGTTCCAATAGGCCGATTCGACATCGTGAACGAGGTTCCGCACGCCCGACTCGAAGTCGGCCAACGCGATGTCGGTGTTGATTCGGGCAAGCACCACGCCGTTGTAGAGACCGGGGGTCGCGCCAGGACCGGCGATCCGGTTGAACTGCACGCCGGCGCCCTGCAACAACGGCTGACGCAATTCGGCCGTCAAATTCACGTTCCAGTCGGTCGTGTACTCTTTCGAGTTCAACGCCGTCGGATAGCGGAAGTAATCGTAGTTGACATTGTGGGCCAAAGAAAACTGACCGCCCGTCGCCGCGACCTTCGAAATCTTCGTCTGGAACGCCGACTGATCGACGCTATTGACGTCCGGGAAGTAGCCGGGCAGGATCGTGTCGAAGTTGTTGACGTTCATCGGCGTGTTGAACCGGTTCCACGTCAAGCTGCTGCTCAACTGGGCGTCGAACGCCGAAAGCGCCGCCTCGGGACCGGTCCGCGGATTGCTCTCGGCAATCGCCGGATCGTAAATCGTCGGAATGAGCTCAGGGTTGCGCAGAAGGTAGTCGGGCGGGCCAAGAACCTGCCCTCCTAGGTTCCGCATGACCTTGTTGTTGGTCAACGCGATCTGCATCGCCTCTTCCAACGTGAGATCCCAGATTTCCATATCCTTGGGATCCCGGTTGGCCAGCGAAAACGGCCGCTTGGCGTCCGCAACGTCGTCGAGTCGCTCGGCATCGACGTCGGGATAGTCAATGTCGGTCGCCACGTCCTTGTAATAGGACATGTCGCCGTCGACGTGTTTCAAATAGAATGGTTCCTGCGGTTGACATCCCACCAGCGCTGCCAGGAGAGCTGCCATCGCGACATTAACCAGGGAGATTGAGCGACTCATAAACCTGCATTCCTGTTCGGTTTGCTTGAAAAACCTTTCATCTCCCCCCCCTTACCGACCATCGATCGAAGGTCGCGCATTCCGCGCGAGACCCCAGCCGGAACAATCGGCAAACTTGTTATCGGCAGCCTAATCGGCAGACTTTTGCCGATCTATGCGACCGGAAAAGTTATTTCAGCATTCCCATTCACGCAAGATTGCCCAGATTCGCATTTCGGGTGGCGATTGGTCCGGAATGGCCTATTCCGCCGACCTTTGGTACACTCGAATGATGCCGATTTCGAATCGAAAGTACGGTCACGCGTAGTGTGGTGCGTCAGATTTGCGGGCCCTAATTCGTCGCATATCGTGTGCCACTGGCTCTGCCAGTGCCCGGATTCGACCGCAATTCGGCGCTGGCAGACCAGTGGCACACACAGGATAATGTCACATCTGCGTGACGCACTACACTAGATCGCCGGCATTGGCCAAGTCACGAACCTCTGCGAGAGATAGACATGAAAAGCCGCTTTCTCCTGATTCTGCCCGCAATGCTGTTGACCTGGTCCGATCGCGATACCGCTTGGCCGTCGTTGGTTGCTCCCGTCATGGCCCAAGAGGCGCAGGCCAACCCGGAATACGCGACGGAAGAGAACATTTTGTATCGAGATGAAACCCGCGAACCGCTCGACGACTACTCGAAAGAGCAGTGCCGCTTGGATTTCTATCATCCGACGAACAAGCCGGGCTTCACGACGGTCGTCTGGTTTCATGGCGGAGGGCTTTGCGGCGGATCGCGATTCGTTCCCGAAGAGTTGA
>JAEWUR010000619.1 GCA_023397045.1 Planctomycetota bacterium | reverse complement strand
AAGCAGTTCCAGCGCCATGGCACGCTCGCGCGATTCAGGATCCGACGCATCCAACGGCGAATCCGAGAGGAACAACAATCCCCGGCTGCCGGCAGCGACGGCCGTATAGGCGAGAAGCCTGATTTGCTCCGGCTCGACAACGGTCGGCGGCGTCGAACCGGGCTCCAGCGCCAGAAGCTGCTGCCGCAACGCGTCGTTCGGCTGCGTTTGCACCGTGGTCCAGACGGGCGTGCCCGGCCGCGCCAGCAACGGCTGTTGCCGAACCCAGGCGGCATAGTCGGACATCTGCAAACTGGTGCCCAGCGGCCGGCGATCGATCAACAAGTAGTCGGCCGCCCGACTGTAACCCCGCAGGTCAACCCGGGCGTTGCACACCAACGGCCGATTCCCGCGCCGGTCGGCCGTCCGGACTTGTTCGGCCCAACGTTGCGTCGCAACGAGCTCCGGCTCCGCCAGATTGCTGCCAAGGTCCCAGGCCAACACCGAATCGAACGCCGGGCTGATCTCGGCCATCGGTCCCAGGTCGCGCGGCGGCGGACAAACCAACCAAAGCCCAAGACGCTCGGCCTCTTCCAGAACTTCGGCCGCGGGAATCCGTGGCATCCACACCGCATTGAACCCCAACTGCTTGAGTACCTGAAGCGGCTCGCCACGATGCTGAATGATTCGTGGAAACATCGGCCGACCGCTGACCGAAAGCACCGACAGGGCCAATTTCACCTCGCGGCGCGGTCTCGACGCCATCGCGTTGCTCACCGGTATCATCGGAGCCGAAGCCGCCGACGTTTGAACGACGGAGGGCAACTGCGATAGATCTTTTTGGCCGTTGACCGGCGGAAGACGCACCGGCACCATCGGACCAGGGCTCGTCACGTCGGTCGTCGACGGCGCAACCAGCGCGGGTCCCGTTTGCGCGGCAGGTCGCGTCGCGACGGTCGCATGGCCGGCAATCTCGACGTCATCAATCCAGACGTTGGTCACGCCCGCCCCACCAAATACGTTCAGCAACATCGCGTCGAGATAGGCCTCGTGCGGATCGATCTGCGGGCCGAACTGGGTGCGGAGCACGTGGATCTGCCGGGTCAGCAGCGTGGGCAGCCCCGACAGCGCCAGCCGTTGCCATCGGCCAACGTCCGTGTAGAGCGGACCGGGCAGGATCACAACCATCGGTTGACCTGACCGGGGGTCGACCGTTCGAGGCAGAACCAAACGGAGTGACAGCGAGAGCCCCGGTCTGTCCGACTTGATCCAGACGCTGGGCGACAGCTCCTCGATGATCCGAGCCTGGTCGACCGGATAGGCGAAAAACACCTGGGTGCCGGCATCGCCGCCGATCTCGATCCATTCGCAGCCCTTCCCGGAATGCCCCAGGTCGTCCACCCGCTGATGTTGCAGGACCCGATACTGGACATCACCGCCCGCCTCACGCCAAGAAGTCTGCGGCTTGTCGAACGGATCCTGGCGTGCCTGCTGCGCGCTGAGGTCGACGGCCATTGCCAGAAAAGCAATCCCGAGGACCACCGTCTGCGTAGAGGAGAATGAGTTCATGGCGAATGGGGGCAGGGCCGACCTGCATAACGTCATCGCTCGCCAAACAGCCTATTGAAAAAGCCGATTTCGGAGGAAGTTGAGTGCCACTGGCTCTGCCAGTGCCGTGAAGATACGGGGGAACTCAGCACTGGCAGAGCCAGTGGCACACTTTTCCAACAGGCTGTTAGGAATCGGTCGTTGTGGCGAAATGGCGACAGCCGGGACCGGTCGACCACTTCGACGTAAATGGTGCTTGTATCAGGATTTGCGGACAGTATCCAGACCAAACGTGGCGGAATTTCATCATGGCCGCCCACGACGGACGCCTCGAAAAATGGAGTAAGTCGTTTGTTTCCAGCGTGTTGCGTTACTTCTGGCGTCTTCCGGCGAAATCTGGCACGGAGAGTGCTTTTGTTTCCGTCGCTGCCACACCAAGGAGACATTCATGAGCGACCAGAGCCAAGCCGTTAAGAACGCCACCAGCACCACCGACGACGTACCCCGCGAAGTCATCGACTTGATCGACGCCATCAACGCGTTGCCGGCCGAACACCGGGCGGCCATCGAACCCCTCGCCACCAGGGTCGTCGACAGCAATCGTCGCCGTCGCCGCATCCTTCTTCTCGTCCAGGACGCGCTGAGCCAGCTCCGGCTCGATATGAAGTATCTGGCCTTCGACCTCGAAGCCACCCGACGCGAGCGCGACGACTACCGCCGTCAGCTTGGCCAAACTGGGTGACCCATCCTTCGGGAGGGGTTGCAGGCGGGCCCAACCCGGCTTACCATAATAAGGTAAGTCGGGTCATATCGGGCATTATACGTACCATTTTATACCGCATGACCGCGTCGTAACGGGAACGGATCGGGATGGCTCAGCAAACGGCGGAGCAGATCGCTCAGCGCGCATTCAACTTGGGATTACTCGACGAATGGCAACTCCAAGAGGTCTGGGCCTCTTTCGGCAGTCGTAACGTTGCGTCCCAAGACTTCGTGCAAACGCTCGTGCGCCGCGAATTCTTGACCAACTACCAGGTCGAACGCCTAACCAAAGGCGAACGATCCGGATTCTTCTTTGGTGACTACAAAGTCCTTTACCTAGTCGGAAGCGGTACCTTCGCGCGCGTCTATCGCGCGGTTCACCGCGAATCGGGCAAGATCGTCGCGCTGAAGGTTCTTCGAAACCGATTCAGCGAAAACCCGGTCCAGGCGAGTCAGTTCGTCCGTGAAGGCCGCGTCGGCGTCGCGCTCCGGCACCCAACAT
>JAEWUR010000618.1 GCA_023397045.1 Planctomycetota bacterium | reverse complement strand
GCTGGAGGTCGAGGCGGATCGTCTCGGCGGGCACGCGATAGTTCATGCACACGGCGGCGGCGCACGTGCCGAGTAGTTCGTCGAGTTTGACATCCTCGTTTTCTTCGGCGGGATGCTCGGCATCGAGCCGGCCGGCGTCGAGCATCTGATTGATGAGGTGGTCGAGCCGTTCGAGATCTTCGAGCATGAAACGGTGGAAATCGGACTGTATCTCGGCGCTGACCTGATGACGGCTGAGGGTTTGCAGGTAGAGTTTCATCGAGGCGATCGGCGATTTCAGCTCGTGCGTGACGCTGTCGATGAAGTTCGATTGCCGCCGAGTCAGGTTGATCGTCTTGATCGAGAGGATCATGTAGAGCACGACGCCGACGACCAGCAGCAGAATGAAGGTGGAGCCGACGGCCAGCAATGCCCAATAGAGGGCCGAGAATCGGGCGTCCTTCAGCGCGTTGATCGCCAAGACGAGCACCCAACCGACGGTCAGCACGACCAGCAGGGTGATCATTGCGACGGCCAGGAAGATCGGCGTGCTCAGAGAACGGCGTATCGACATATTTTATAATGAGCGAAAAAATGTCGGGTGATACAAGGCCGATGACTCCTGCTCGCCGGCCTCCCGTTGGTCGGCCTGCCGACATTGCCTGCAAAACCAATTAGAAAAATAACAGACGCCGCGGGGATGCGTCAAGCGGCGTTTCCCCCCAACGCGGCAGTCTTGACGAACCCCAAGGCCGACGTAATACTGACTTGGCCGATTGGCCGAATAGGGGGCCGTTGGACTTTTCGAGGACAAGGATGGGGGTGGAATGCGACGCAACACACATGGATTGTCGCAAGGAGCGATGCAGCGGCCCGACGGCAGCGTCGTCTGGCGCGTTTGGGCGCCGGAATGCAACGACGTTGCGTTGGTGACTTGGGATTCTGGTCAGCGGCGTGAAGTGACGATGTCGCCGGAGGACGAGGGTTTTTTCGTCCATCGCGAGCCGCAGGTTGCCGAGGGTCTGCGTTACGGCTACCGGTTGTCGACGGATCAGAAGATCTTGCCCGACCCGGCGTCGCGTTGGCAGCCCGAGGGCGTGCATCAACCGTCGGCGTTGTTTGTGCCCGAGTCGTTCGACTGGTCGGATCGGGCGTGGCGAGGCGTCGCTCGGGATGAGCTGGTGATGTATGAATTGCACGTCGGCACGTTCACGGCCGAGGGCACGCTCGACGCGATCGTTCCGCGTCTGCCGGAGTTGTTGGACCTGGGCGTCACGGCCGTCGAGTTGATGCCGGTCGCTCAATTCGCGGGCGAGCGGAACTGGGGCTACGACGCCGTGTATCCCTATGCGGTTCAGAACAGCTATGGCGGACCCCGGGCGCTCCAGCGATTCGTTGACGCGGCCCATCGCGTTGGAATGGCGGTTTTTCTCGACGTGATCTACAACCACCTTGGCCCGGAGGGGAACTACCTGGGCTGTTTCGGGCCGTATTTCACGGATCGATACCACACGCCTTGGGGCAAGGCCGTCAACTATGACGGACCGATGAGCGATCCGGTGCGGCGGTTTGCGATCGACAACGCGAGGATGTGGGTTCGCGATTTCCACATCGACGGATTGCGGCTCGACGCGGTCCACGCGATTTACGATCTGAGCGCCTACCATATCCTGGCCGAGCTCCAGGCGGTGGTTCAGCGCGAGGCGCGCCTCGATCACCGCGAGGTGCATGTGATTGCCGAGACCGATCAGAACGACGTTCGGCTGATCCGTCCGCGTAAGAAGGGTGGTTATGGACTCGACGGCGTTTGGAGCGACGATTTCCATCACAGCGTCCACGCCCTGTTGACTGGCGAGCGCGACGGCTACTATCTCGATTTCGGTCGCCCTGAACATCTGGTCAAAACGTTTCGGAAGGTGTTCGTCTACGACGGGTGTTACAGTCCGTTTCGCCGCCGGCGCCACGGCAACCGCGTCGGCCGCAGCGATCGAACGCAGTTCACCGTTTGCATCCAGAACCACGACCAGATCGGCAATCGCGCGATGGGCGATCGTCTCGCGACGCTCGTGCCGCCGGCCGCCAATCGATTGGCCGCCGGATTGATGATGCTTTCGCCGTGCGTTCCGTTGTTGTTCATGGGCGAGGAATATGGCGAGCGGCGGCCGTTTCCGTTCTTCTGCTCGTTCGACGATCCGGTGATCGTTGCCGGCGTGCAGAAGGGGCGTCGGGAAGAGTTCGCGGCGTTGGAATTCCAGTGGGGGACCGAGATTCCCGATGCGCTGTCGCCCGAGACATTCGCGTCGGCGAAGCTCGATTGGCGTTGGCCCGAGGGATCGATGCAGGCGCAAACGCGGCGACTCTACCGGGATCTGCTGGCGGCGCGGCGGCGATGGCGATCGCTTCGCGACCGGCGGCATACGACCGCCCGGCTATTCGATACCGATGGCCTGTCGAGCGTTTTGATGATACGTCGCGGCGGCGGACGCGGTCTGGTGGCCGTGGCCAATCTGTCGGCCGAGGCGGTGGCAATGCCCGAGGCGGAACTCGGTGGGCGTCGATTGCTTCTGAGTACGGAAGATGCGATTTATGGGGGGCGGCGCGCTGGGGGGGCGAAGTCGAGCGGCCCTCACCCTAGCCCTCTCCCGGAGGGAGAGGGGACCGGGTTGGCTGGCCCTCACCCTGGTCCTTTCCCAAGGGGAGAGGGGACTGAGTTGGCTGGCCCTCACCCTAGCCCTCTACCAAGGGGAGAGGGGACGTTGTTGGGGTATGAACTGCTGGTGTTCGGTTATGAAGGAGAGAAGCGATGAGCGACGTCGCCGCGTGGGCGCAATGGCTTGCCGAGGCCGTCGCTCGACGGGTTCAGGAGCAGTTCTGTCGGCCGACGGCCACGTATCGGCTTCAGTTCGAGCCGGGCAGGATGGGTTTTCGCGATGCCGCCGCGATTGCGCCGTATCTCGACGACCTCGGTGTCAGCCATTTGTATGCGTCGCCCTATCTGAAAACGCGGTCGGGAAGCCAACACGGCTATGCCATTGTCGACTACTCGCAGTTGAATCCGGCACTGGGCGCCGCGGAAGATTACCAGGCGATGGTCGAGGCCTTGCGCGGTCGAGGGCTCGGGCAGATTCTCGATACGGTGCCGAATCACATGAGCGCCGCGCCGACCGAGAACCGTTGGTGGAACGACGTGTTGGAAAACGGTCCGAGTTCGCCGCACGCGGCCTTTTTCGACATCGACTGGCGGCCGATCAAAGAAGAGTTGCGCAACAAACTGTTGCTGCCGATTCTCGGCGACCAATATGGGCAGGTTTTGGAGTCGGGCGAATTGAAGTTGGAGTATCGCGACGGCGCGTTCGGGCTGCGATACTACGAATCGCTGCTGCCGTTGGACCCGCGAACCTATCGCACGATCTTGACGCATCGGTTTGATTCGCTCAAGGATTCGGAGTCGGTCGATGCCGAGGCTTTGCGCGAGTTGGAGAGCATTATCACGGCCCTGGAACACCTGCCGGCAAGGACCGAAATCGAGTCGGTTCGTGTGGCCGAGCGACAACGCGAAAAAGAGGTGATCAAGAGCCGTTTGCGCAAGTTGACCGAGAGCTCGTCGGCCATCGCCGCGTTCGTCGAGCGAAACGTCGCGGAATTGAACGGTTCGGTCGACGATCCGCACAGTTTCGACCCGTTGGACAAGTTGCTGGATGCTCAGGTGTATCGTCTTTCGCACTGGAAGGCGGCCGCCGACGAGATCAATTACCGGCGTTTTTTCGATATCAACGACCTTGCGGCCGTCTGCATGGAAGACCCCGAGGTGTTTGCCGAAAGTCATCGCCTGCTGTTCGAGTTGCTGTTGCGCGGCGACGTCGATGGGCTGCGGATCGACCATATCGACGGCCTGTACGATCCGGCGGAATACCTTTGGCGTTTGCAGTCGGGCTATCTTCTGGCGATCGGGAAGGATTTGTATCGGCGTGCGACCGAGTCGCCCAACGAGGTCGCCGCGGTTGATGGCGAGACGCCGCCGGCGATCGATGCCGAGGGGCCGGCGTCGTGGCAGGAGTTGGAGCCGGCGTTTCTGCCGCGCGTCACGGCGTTGACTTGTGCCGACCGCTCGCAACTTCCGCTGTACGTGGTGGCTGAGAAAATTCTCGGGGCTGATGAATCGCTGCCCGAGCAGTGGATGTTGGCGGGCACGACCGGATATGAGTTTCTCAACAGCGTCGCCGGATTGTTCGTCGAGCCGACGGGTTTGGCGGAGTTGGTCAAGCAGTACGGCCGGTTCGTCGATCAACGGTTGGTGTTTCGCGACATTATCCACCAATCGAAGTTGCTGATCGTTCGCACCGCGATGCTGAGCGATTTACAGTTGCTGGCGCATCGGGTGAACCGGATTTCGGAGCGGCACAGGCGATCGCGCGATTTCACGCTCAACACGCTTCGGGTTGCACTTCGCGAAATTCTCGCTTGTTTTCCGGTCTACCGCAAGTATATCCGTCGGAATTCGATCTCGGAACGCGATCGGCTGGTGCTAAGTCGTGCGACGGCGCAAGCAAAACGGCGCAACCCGACGATCGATGGCGCCGCATTCGACTTCATTCGCGATTCGCTCCTGCTCGAGATGCCGCCGGATGTTGATGAGAGCAGTCTGCGGGAGCGGGAGATGTTCGTCGGGCGGTTCCAACAGGTTTCGAGTCCAGTGATGGCCAAGGGGATCGAGGATACGGCGTTTTATCGGTATTTTCCGCTGGCTTCGCTCAACGAGGTGGGCGGCGACCCCGGCCGGCAGCCGAACGACGTCGAGGAGTTTCACCGGCAGAACTTGGCGCGTCAATCGCACTGGCCGCGCTCGCTGATCGCCACGTCGACGCACGATACGAAGCGGAGCGAGGACGCCCGGGCGAGAATGGGCGTGCTGTCGGAGATTCCGCATGTGTGGCGGAAGGCGGTGAATCGTTGGGCGCGATTGAATCGCCGCCACCACCGGGAGGTTGACGGGCAGCCCGCGCCCTGTCGCAACGACGAATACCTTTTCTACCAGAGCCTTGTCGGCGTATGGCCGCTCGAATCGCCGGGCGAAGCCGAGCTTGCGGAATTGGCTGCGCGGATGTCGGCCTATATGGAAAAGGCGACGCACGAAGCCAAGGTTCACACGAGTTGGATCAATCCCGATTCGGAGTACGATTCGGCGATGCGTGCATTTGTCGCGGCAGTGCTCGACGATCGGTCGAAGCCGAGGAATCGGTTCTTGGCCGACTTTCGCCAGTTTCAGGAGCAGGTCGTCGACGTCGGGCTTTACAATGCGATGGCCCAGACGTTGCTGAAATTGACCTCGCCCGGCGTGCCCGACATCTATCAAGGACAGGAGATGTGGGACTTCAGCCTGGTCGATCCGGACAATCGGCGGCCGGTCGACTATGGGCGGCGGCGGGCGTTGCTCGATGCCGTGGCGCATGATGTTTCGCATGGCGATGCGGCGTTGTTCGGTCTCGCGGAGTATCTCGCGCGCCATCCTCGCGATCCGCGCACGAAGATGTTTCTGACGTGGCGAACGCTTCAATTTCGGCACTGCCATGCCGAGTTGTTCCGGCAAGGCGACTACATTCCGTTGGAAGTGCAAGGCGCCAAGGCCGAACACGTCTGCGCGTTTGCGCGTCGGCAGGGTCCTTTGGAAGGCGCGGACCAAGAGGTCGCGATAATCGTCGTGCCGCGCTGGATCGCCAAATTGACGATGGCGGCGGATTCGACGTTGACGCCGCCGTTGGCAGCCTCGGTCTGGGCAGATACGCAGTTGATCGTGCGGCCGTGGACGGCCGGCGTGTTGACCAACCTTTTCACGGGCGAGCGACTGGCTGTGGCCGATGCACCGTTGATGCTCGGCGACGTGTTGGCCAATTTTCCCGTGGCCGTGTTGAGCAGTTGCGTTGCCGCCGAATAGAGCCTAGGGTCCGGCTTGCGGATTGTGGAAAGTAGGGTCCGCCTCGCGGACCGTGCAGAAGCGAGCGATGTTTTTTTGGTATTTCATGGTCCGCGAGGCGGACCCTACGGAGGGACGAATCCCGCGTTGGACGGGGCGAGGGGGCGTCTCGGGCGGTTTTTTACCCGGGAATGCGTATTTGTGCTAAACCACAAGAGGGGAATTGTCGGCCTGGCTCATCGATCTACCCAATAATCTCCAGACTTACCACTTGACGAAACGTCTCATTCTGTTCTAATAATAGATAAGTAAAGCCGTCATAAGGGCGATGGCGATGTTTTCTCTTTTGGGACACTTTAGGAGAGGTATTATGGAACGTGTGTACTCTTGTCGAGTGCGGCGCGCAGCATTCACGTTGGTCGAACTATTAGTTGTTATTACGATCATCGGTATTTTGATTGCGTTGTTGCTGCCCGCTGTCCAAGCCGCGCGCGAGGCCGCCCGGCGAATGACATGCACGAACCAGATCAAGCAGATTGGTCTGGCGTTGCACAACTATGCTCAGGCGAACCGCGTCTTCCCGCCGGGAGCCATCTACGGATACCAGCTTGCGGCACCGACTAGCTCCTCTAGCACGCCTTCGTATCCGGTCGACTTGTGGAATGTTGCCAAGTCAACAACGGCGAACACTAACACCGCAGGGAGCTTGGCTGCTCACGGTACGAGCTGGATGTTGCGGGTTCTGCCGTATGTCGAAATGGACACTGTTTTCAAGCAGTGGAATTTCGCTTTTCCGGTAGCCGGGAACGTTAGCGGTGCGGCTGCTGTTGCAGGATCTTATTCTGGAACGGCGGGTGCGACCGACATTAAGTCGTTTTATTGTCCTACGCGTCGATCCACGATTCGAGCCGGCGTGGACAACCAAGCGGGTATGACGATTGTCGCTAACATGACAACCGGTGGATCGGATTACGGCGGATGCACAGGCCGTACTTCGTTCGCGCCGGCTTTGCCATGTCCGACGATGGCCGATCCGACCGCAGAGACGCCAACCGGCTATTACTACAAGATCCAGAGTTCGACCTACAGCACTGTTGTAGGCACGAACGACTCGGTTACGAAGCGATTGGGAATGTTCGGTGTTCCTAACCAGAGCACGGGTTTCCAGTCGATCGTTGATGGCACTTCGAACACGATCATGATCGGTGAGTTGCCGAAGTACACCTCGACGACGGGAACGAGAAGCTCGTCCGTTGGTGAACAGCTTAGCCAGGATGGATGGGCCGTTGGCGGTGTTGCGACGCTTTTCAGCACGTCGGTTGGCCCAAGCAACACCACTGGTCCGTTGATGAACAACGGCCTTCAGGGTGCCCCGGGTAGCGAGCATTCCGGCACGGTTAACTTCGGCCTGGGCGATGGATCCGTGCGGTCGTTGTCGGTCTCGATGGATGCCGACACGTTTGCCCTGTTGGGCAGCATGGCCGATCGTCAACCGGTCAGCGCCGACAAG
>JAEWUR010000594.1 GCA_023397045.1 Planctomycetota bacterium | reverse complement strand
GGGAACACCTGTATCCCAGAAAGGACAGACGCTACAGGCCCCGTTGTTCTTTTCGTCGGAGGCTTGGTTGCGATGGGTTGTGATGCGACCGGTCAGTTTCTTCTGGTGGTGTCACACTCGGGACGTGGCGTGTTTGCGGTCGACACCTGGGAGCGAGTCGCGCGCGATTCAGATATTGTCTATCCCGTTGCCGGAAAGGCAGTTGGCATCGGTCCTGTGTGGGGACAGGCGATCGAGGTATTGGAACGTAACGAGAGGGATGAGCAGATTGTCATACAATCACCTGACGGTAGATTTCGCCTATTGGGTGAATCGGACGGCATTACAATCACGAAATTAGATGGCGGAGTGAACACAATGTAGTGCACTCATCCAATGGCAAATCCAACACCCCTGATGGTGATGGTCTGGCGCCATGGCCACCTGACCACACGGAAAAAACAATGAGCTGGTTCAACGAAGAGTCAGAGCGTTCTATGAAGGAGACTAATAACCAGTAGAACCTGCCGTGACAACAAAGCTTACTGCCGAACATCTGTTGATTCTCGGATTGGAATCATTCCCATCCAGTATGCATCTCTCAGATGCATATCGTCGCGCCATGAAAAAATGGCATCCCGATCGTTTTCACAATGATCCCGTGATGCTGCCAACTGCGACGGAATACGCAAAAAAGATTAACGCGGCATTTTTGCACTTGTCAGGATTACTCGATTCCGGTCCATTACCAAATTCCACACCAACTTCGGATCCTGAGCGAACCTGCAGTGCCCCGCCCACGTACAGCCGACAGCCCTTTGCATCCGGTTTCCGCAACAGTGACGTCATAGAGATATTTGTCCAGTCCTCTGCCATTATCTCGACAGGGTACGACCGCCCCAGTAGAACTCTTTTTGTCAAGTTCAGGAATGGCAGGGTTTACGCTTATCTTCACGTTCCTGAATCGGTCTTCTCAGCATTCCTTGCAGCGAAGTCATACGGAAGTTTTCTCAATCGCCATGTGTTATGGCAGTTTGCGTATGAGCCTCTTAATTAGCAGCAAAAGTTCCAACATGTTTCTGTCGTGTCGGTAGTCTGCGATATCGGCGGTGGGTTTGCTAGCCAACTGTTCGTTCTCGCGTCATGATTCGTCTCCCGCAATATCGGCATTCGCGGCGTCGTGCCAGTTGCCCTCCGCGGCACGGCCTCGTGTAGATGACGCGAAAATGCTTGCAGCCGCAATGGCGACATTTGAGGCCACGGTCGTCTTCAACTGGCGGTGTGCGGTGGCTGTCGTCCATGTTGATCATCTACCTCGTTGGAGATCTGAAAGTCGGATACGTGGGCGTTTGGTTGATGCTTTGACGTCGGTTCCGGGCAGGATCGCACCTTGGATGGACGCGGCCACCGCGCAGCCGACAAGACAGTCCAACCAGTGATTATCCACGGCGGCGGCTCGTAACTTCCATTCGTCCACGGTACGCCCGCGACCTTCGGTCTTTACACGAAACTCGGCCGTGACGTGTTCGGCAAACAGCCGGTGCGTTACGGGATTGTCGCCGAACATAGAAAGACATCCCTTATGCGCTCGTGTCTGGTTCAACACCTCTTTTCGAAGCTGGTTGTCGTTGGCCAAACAGCGAATCTGGTCGACGACGGCATTCTCGATTTCGGCGGCCGGCAGCGATCCGGTAGGGCATCGGCTTCGCCCGCTTTTGATGGCGTGAGCGCAGGTGTAATAGCGGTAGAACCGCGTCCCCCGACCGGTGAAGGTATGCACCATCGCCCGCTGACAGGATTCGCAATACAACAGTCCCTTCAGCAAGGCGCCGTACCGGTTTCGCACAATGAACTGTTGCGTGACGGACACAAACGAAACGCTGTGTTTCTCGAACGTATCCATGATCTTGGCAAAGTCGAGCAACGACCGGCTCAGACGGTCGACTTTGTAGACCACGACGCAATCGATCTTGCCAGCTTCAATGTCGCGGAGCAGTCGGTCGAGTGCCGGTCTTTCCATGTTTCCGCCCGAGAAACCGCCGTCGGCATAGTGTTCTGGTATGCACTTCGCCACTGCCGACAGCGACTTGTAGCGGTTGCCGTTGAACTCCAGGCCGTCCGAAAGAACCAGGACCCGGATCGGCTGCCCCTTGTACCGGCGTACAATCACCGTGCCGGGCGACGGCAGCCGGGAATCGGACGACGGGATGGGCAGTATGGCCGGCGACAGTCTGGGACTCCTTGAAATCGGAGACGTTCGCGGCGGCGTCACTCGAACATCGGCTTCGTTCGCCAATTCCTCGGCCCGTCGCCGGGCGCGTTCGCTCAGCCCTCCTTCTTCAATCGCCTGGAGTCGCCAAGCGATTCTGCGGATCAAGTACGTCTTGTGGCGGGATCGCGGTTTCTCCCCAAAGACCTTAGCATAGCGTTCGCGTACTTGGCCCGTGGGGGCAGAGAAGCGACCAGTGGCAATGGACGATGCGCTGCTGGAAAAATATGGACAGCCGCTGGCTCGACTATTCGAGGTGTCTGCGGAAGCGATGCGCATTCGATTGGAAACTTTGAAATTATTGGTCCGGAAGAAGGAGCCATCGCTGTTCGATTGAGCGGCGGTGTTTTTTTAGGCCGAATGTTTACTGTTCACTTCACAAGTACGCCAGTCACGAAAGGAAATGATTATGGCGCCGAGTTTTGATCCGAAGAAGGTTCTCCGTCAGATTTCAAACCACCTGCTAGATGACTTGTTTCAAGTACATGGACATGAGCTTGACGTTCCGTGGGATGACCTGAAGCAGACCGAGGTCGATGAGATCTTTGACGCATGGCAAGCGTTGCCCGAGAGCGATCGCCGTGCCATTGAAATCGTCATGCACGATGTTTGTGAAATGGCGACCGAGGACGGTATTCGAGCGATCGTCGAGGAAGGCATCCGGCAGGATCATCGAATGCTACTCAGCGACATCGACGGTTACGAGAGTCGATACGACAAAGCCGTAAGGTTCGCAAATCCGTTTCGATGGCTGTCTCACGTGCCATCGAGAGCATCGAGGCCGAGCACGAATCGCTGGCTCGCCACCTTCAGGGGGCCATCTCGTCCGGGCGCACCTTCAGATACGCCCCCCCCGATGCGATTGATTGGCTAATCTAAATTCTTCTTTGCCGGGTTGCCACAGGGTTTGTGGCAATGCCACACGAGTTGTGACGCCCACTCTGAGCCGTGAGGCTCATAACCCGGCAGTCAGTCGCGCTCGTGTTCTTTTGCGGTGACGCACCGCATCACAGCGCTGTCACCCACTTCTAGGGTGGATCGCCGATAGCAGCCTCCGGCTCGGAGACTGCTATGACCAGCGCAACTGCGCAGAGTGTCGTTTTCACCGAGTACGCCAAGTCGTGCATCGAGTTCAAAGCCCGGCAATTGAGCCGAAGGTCGGAATTCCGACGTTCTGACGAGGAGGATCTGCAGCAAGAGCTTTGGCTGACCCTTCTGAAAGAGGCCCACCGGTTCAATCCGCAGCGGTCCTGCCTCAACACGTTTGTCGACCGCGTGGTGACTTCGGCGGCAGGTATGATCTTGCGTCGTCCCTACCGGTGGAACCGATTGTCGGGACAGAAAGCTCTTTCCCTCGAACGGACCAAGGTCGCCATTAGCGGCGATGTCAAGAAGCCATTGGCGCATTTCATCTCGGACGCGGATCTGTCCCGCCGCACTGGCACGGTCCAAGTCGACGAGGACTCCCTCCGTGATGACGCTCATGCATTTAGCCACGCGATGGATTCTTTGCCTGATCGCGTGCGCGATGTGTGCCGGCACGTAATGGATGGCGGCATTGCTCCAGCGGCTCGCAGGTTGGGAGTGTCCCGTCGCAAAATCCGCAAGGCGATACAGACTGCTCGCCCCCACTTCGAGCGTGCAGGCTTCGACAGTCAGTGATTTTCGGACAGGCCGAACGGTTTCGGCATACATAAGCAACTGCCGTTGAACATGTGTCTTCACCAGACGGATTCAGATGTCTGGTGAAGACACTTCTATCGTGAAAGTCGCAACGAACCATCAAACCAACAAGAGGTATGAACATGATGCTTGCATCTCTCTGGCCGAGTAGGAACGGCCGCACCTTGATCGAGGACCTTGACGTCCTGACCCATGAATCGGAAGAGGGCTATCGGCCAATCAAAGAAACATCACGCACACTGCTTTCGCCAACGTGGAAGGCGACAATCGTCGGAGATTCTGGTGTTGATACTGCCCAGCAATCCTGCGGCTCGCATTCCTGAGCCATATTTGAGACGAGACATTTGTCTTACCTGCCCCGTAATCGGAAAGAGTATCCAGCTGTACTGCCACCGCTCGATGCGTATGCTTTCCACTGACAGCCGCTTCGTTCGGTGGTGTTCGTAACTTTACATGCATGGCTGCTTCAGTCACTTGCGCGATGCGCAAAGGACGAACATTCATGCGACATATCAAACCTCCTGAGGGTCTCGTTGAGAGACTTACCCAACTTGCCGCCGTCCACTCCGAAGCGGTTTCCCTGATTCGGGAAATCGTTTCCGTCCTC
>JAEWUR010000566.1 GCA_023397045.1 Planctomycetota bacterium | reverse complement strand
CCCCTCCTCGGCGTTCTTTTTCAGAATCGTGCCGGAAATCGGCGCCCGAATGATGCAATTGTCCAATCGCCACTCGGCCTTCGCCAATTCGGCGTCGGCCTGGGCAACCTGCGCCCGAGCGATGTCGATCCGCTCGATGCGAGGCCCTTTCTCAAGCAGTTCCAATGCGGCCTTCAATCGCTGCACGCGCCGACTCATCGCCTCGTATTGGCTCAACGCCAGATCGTACTGCTCTTTCGAAATCACGCGCTTCGAGAGCATCTCGGCCGCGCGCTTGTAGTCGGCCGAAAGCTGGACGAGTTGCACCTCGGCCTCGGCCAACTCGGCGCGACCTTGGCTGATCTCCTCGGGACGGTTGCCGTTAACCAACTCTTCGAGATTATGCTTGGCGGACGCCAGAATCGCCCTCGCCCGATCGCGATCGGCAAGGTACTCCGTGTTCTCGATCTCCGCCAGCACGTCCCCTTTTGTCACACGCTGCGATTCGATGATCCCCAGCTTGACGATCATGCCGCCCACTTTCGGACTAACCAGGATCTGATGGGCGGGAATGATATACCCCTTCGACTCGAGCGCGACCTGGCCCGACGACGCCGTCGACGGCGCCGCGGCAGGCTTCGGTTGGCTTGGCGTCGGTTTTTGCACCGTAGCCTTCTCCGGCGCTGCCGCCGGTTTGCTCTGTTGTGAATAATACAGATAACCTGCCGCAACGCCACCGCCTAGCAGTAGCAAAAACCCAAGCCACACCATCATTCGCCCAACGCCGCTACCGCTCTCCACTTCGTCGGGAAGCCGCAGCGAACGCACTCGATCACTCAACGCCTCGTCGGTCGAGTCGGGACTGACCGTCGAGAGTTGCGGTTTCGACGAGACGTGTTCTTCGTATGCACCCATTTTGTCGAGACACCCCCATCAGGTCATCGGCATCGAACCATCCGAGCATCCTTTTTGATTGTACAAGGATCCCTGGTAATCGCCTATCCGTACCCCTCCAATATGAGAAAACGGCTTTCCAAACAACCCTTTCGCAACAGAAACGACTCGGGATTCCGCCCGATCGCCGCCACCGTCCTGGAACTTCGGGCGTCCTTATGGTAGGCTCGGGCTGTGGAAATTCGTTTCCTCTTGTCTTTCGATAACACGCCGCTGACATTTCGCCCTCGACGCTGCCCAAACTTCCTATTTTTCTGTTTGTATGAACGCAAAGCGTAGCCGACAAACCTCACTGCCTGGTTTTGACTTCGACGACGAGATTTCCTCCGCCCCAGAGGGGACGGAGTCGAAAACCCAGCCGACGGAAGCCTGCGTAACCTCAGTGCCCGCCGACACCGAAGCTCCCCAAGACACGCCAAACCCGTCCGAGGTTCAACCGACGACTCTCGCCAATCAAACCGTGTGGATCGTCGACGCACATTCGCTAATCCATCAGGTGTTTCACGCGCTGCCCGAAATGACAAGCCCCAAGGGCGAACCCGTCGGGGCAGTCTTCGGTTTCACGCGCGACATGCTCTTTTTGCTGGAGGAGAAGAAGCCCGACTACCTGCTCTGTGCCTTCGACCTGCCGGGCAAGACCTTTCGCCACGGGCTTTTTTCCGACTACAAGCTCCAACGGGCCGAGATGCCCGACGACCTCGCGCCGCAGATACCGGCTATCCGCCGCGTGATCGCCACGCTAGGCATTCCCGCCGTGACATGCGAATCGTTCGAGGCCGATGACATCCTCGCCACCGTTGCACGGCTGACCGAGCAGCTTGGCGGAGAATGCTTTCTGGTGACCGGCGACAAAGACTGCCGCCAACTAATCACCGATCGCGTTAAAGTCTATAACATTCGCAAGAATGAAATCTACGACGCCGATTCGCTCCAGACCGACTGGGGAATCACGCCCCGACAGGTGGTCGACTACCAGTCGTTGGTCGGCGACTCGGTCGACAACGTGCCCGGCGTTCCGCTGATCGGGCCAAAATTCGCCCGGCAGTTGCTCGAACAGTATGGCACGCTCGAATCCGTGCTCGACCACGCCCAAGAAGTGCCCGGGGCAAAACGCAAAGAGAATCTGACCAAGTTCCGCGATCAAGCCTTCTTGAGCCGCGATCTCGTTCGGCTCGACGCCAACGTGCCGGTCACGATCGACTGGAACGCAGCCCGATCCGGCCGCATCGATCTCAACGCCGCGCTCGCGCTGTTCCACGATTTCGGCTTCCGCGGCATCGGCCAAAAACTCACCGCACTGACAAAGAAGCTAGGAGAAGCCGGCCCGAATCTAGGTGTTTCCACCATCCACCATCCACCATCCGCCATCTCTAATCCCCAATCCCTAATCCCTAATCCCTCATCTCCCGTCCCCTTGCCCTTCACGGCCCAACTGGTCGATTCGCCTGAGCAATTCGACGAGTTCCTCGCGAAATTGCGACAACAAAAAACCTTCTCACTCGACACCGAAACGACCGACGTCCGCCCGCGCTGGGCTAAGTTGGTCGGCATGTCGTTCGCGTGGAATGAGAACGAAGGATGGTACTTGCCGATCCGATCGCCCGGCGGCGAACCGCATCTCGACGAGTCGGCAACGCTCGCCGCACTGAAGCCGATCCTCGAAGATCCGACCGTCCAGAAGATCGGGCAGAACTTGAAGTACGACATGATCGTGCTGCGCGGCGCCGGTGTCGAACTCGCCGGCGCATCCTTCGACACGATGGTCGCCAGCTATCTGCTCGACGCCGGACGACGCAACCATAACCTCGACGAACTGGCCCAAACCTACCTGCAACACGAAACGATCAAGATTTCCGAACTCATCGGGAAAGGCAAGGACCAGCGCCGCATGGACGAAGTGCCGACGCGGCAAGTGGCCGACTACGCCGCCGAGGACGCCTGGGCGCCGGTACTTCTGCAACCAATCCTTGCCAAGCGGCTCGACGAGGCCGGACTATCCGAACTGCTC
>JAEWUR010000543.1 GCA_023397045.1 Planctomycetota bacterium | reverse complement strand
GTTCTGGCCTGCTCCAATCTTGGCAGCATGTTCAGTTCCCAACGCGATCCGACGGAGCGTTCCCGACAGCTTTTGGCCAAAGCTGACGCCTGCCGTGGGGCGTGCAGTCGGGCTTGGGCTAGTGCCTTGAACCTGCCCGATCCCGACGCCCGCATGGCCGTGATGACCCTCGTCTTGCGCAAGAAGGCCGAACTGCATCGGTGGGAAGAAATTGAGGATATTGCAGCAGAGCTTTGCCAGGGCCAAGCGACCCCGGAGATCCACCGGTGGCTTGGTGAAGCGAAGGCCCGGGGCGGTAGCAGATCGTCAATGGACCTTCGGCTGTGGGTTGAGCAGTTTTCAGAGCCGGCAAGTCGAGCGAGCACATTGGTGGGTATTGCAGTGGCTGCACGAAGCGGGGCTCTCGGCAATTCGACCCAAACAGCCGAGCCTGCCGAGAAAACGAAGACCGCCAGTTCTGAAGAACGCGACGGCGGATCACAAGCTGGCCCCCACAATAATCCTTCTAAACTATCGCCATCGCAAGACACCAGCAAACAGAACGGGCAACGGCCAATTGACAAGAGCGAAATCGCCAAAGCTGACTGGTGGTATTGCAGTGCGGCCGAATTGACGGAGAAGATCAAAGAGCCTCGCGTTCGCATGGCGTTGTGGACTCGCTTGGCATGGGTTCCAGCCAAGACGGGCGATGATGCCGCGTATCGCCGATGTATTGAAAAGGCGATGGATTGTGCCGTTGCTGTAGGGCAAGAGTTGTCTGCGAAACGTCCTGAACCGGGCCCAAGCCCATCGAGTGACTACAGTTGGCCGAGTGACTTTCGGAGGGAGAAGGAAGAAACGGGGCAAATCACCGCGATGCTTCCCCTCCTCCTGGACCTTGAGGAATGCCAGCGGTTGCTGTTTGACGACAAAGAAGGAGCCTTTGAGACACTCTTGCTCGTCTTGAAGCAGGCGGAATTGCTTCCAAGAGATTCGGGGCACACGCCCCCGAACTTGTCGCAATCCTCATCGGCATGGTATGCGCATATTACAGGCTACCTCCGCTTGCTCGGCAAAAAGGAATGCGCGCAATCCATGCTCGCCAACAATCCCTGGGGACCGCGACTTGGTTCCAATCGGATCAAACCCTACTATCACGCGGTTGCTGCCGCCAAGACGGGCGATACGCAAGCAATCCAGGAATACCTGTCCAATACTAAGCTACGGACCAACGAATATGCGGCGGACATGTATGCACAGCTTGCAACCATTGCCGCCCGCAAAGGCGACGAAGAGGCTTTTCGCAAGGCAGCCATCGCTGTCGGCGGGTTGGTGAGCGGGCGCAACGATCCCGCCAGCAAGGAGGCATTGTTGACCTTGGCGAAAGCGGCGGCCAATCTTGGAGAATTTGACGTTGCCCTGCAATATGTTGAAGAGACGAACATCCGCAGCCACCAGAGCGAAGCAACGCTGGCCACCATTGCCTGCGCGATGGCTCGTAAGGGGCAAGTGGCAGAGGCCAAGCAGATCGCCGCTGATCTTCAGGACAATGCCGCTCGCGTCCAGGCGTGGTTCGCCATTCGGAAGCTTGAAGGCGCGGGCCAATCCGCCCCATTGGTGAAGCTTTCCGAGGAAATCGATGCCCAAACCAACGACGCCGACAAGGCGGCGTCCTTTGCCGGCGTGGCTGCCGCGCTTGTGCCCAAGTAGCGGTTCTGCTTGGCGGTTTTCCGGCTCCACGGTGTTCCGGCGGACCGTAAAATACGCCGATTGCACACACTTTGCCGACGATGATTCCGCGTATTGTCTCGGCCGCCGGATCGATGTAAGGTTGGCGGATGGATAGAACACCTTCCCATCGACCAATCCGAATCCCTATGCGCCCGGTTGTGTTCCTACTGTTGGGCGGCGCTGTTGGTGCTGCCGTTTCTTTCTGCGCATTGCCCAGCGACAATCCGGCAATCCTTGCCATATTGGGCATTGGGCTGTTGGCGAGTGCAATGATCCTCCGAACCAAGCGCCCCGCACCCGCAACAAACGGTGGCAGATAGTTAACACAGGATTGGCAAGTTCAGGGCACCCACCGACGTACCCCTCTTGGGTCAGCATTGCGCGAGATTTGCCTATGGCCGCCAATCTATTGTAAGCTCGTCTCATGGCCGATCTTCCCCAACTATCGCCCGACGCCGGCAGGCAGGAATTCAGCGGCATGGCTGCCTGCGGCAACATCATCATGTCGGTTGCCGCGATTCTGAGCCAACCGGATGCAATTCTGAGGCAGATTGCACTGACACGGCTTGCCGCCATTAGCGAGGAAGTCAAGGCCCTGGCGAATGGCAAAGTGGTCTTTACCGCCACCGAAGCCTGGCGGGCTACCTACGAGCAGATCCTCTGCCTGCCCGACGTACGCCTTTATCAGTCCGTCGCCTGGATACGCAACGAGGATTACTGGCAGGACGCTCCCGGCCGGCGGAGTATGCAACTGAACTACGATTTGCGGCTGGAAGGCGTTCGCATCGAGCGGATATTGATTCTCTGCGACTTCTTTTGGCCGAAGGGCGCACTGCTGCCGGCGGCGGACATCCGCCGCTGGATCGACGAGCAGCACAACGAGGGACTATGGATTGGCCTGGTCCGCGAATCCGACATCGAGGGCGAGCCGGACCTTCTGACGGACATCGGCATCTACGGCAACCGGGCCACAGGCACCTGGGAACTCGACAACCAGTGCCGGACCGTTCGCTTCACCTTGGATTTCTCCCCCCAAAGTCGCTTGCTAGCTGATGAGCGGTGGCTGCGCCTGCTGCTTTTTGCGATTCCTTACGAAACCCTGCTTGATCGGGCCGATATCCAAGGTTAGAATCACGTGTACGCATGTTCCTATACCTCGACACGGCCCGGATCGGCCGTATGTGCCCCGAGGCCCATGCGGCCAACGACGCCTTCGCCCGGCTTGCCGGCGAAGAAGGCTGCTCCCTGTACTTCGAGCATTTTCTGCGATTCGGCTTTGGGAGCCTTCCGCCTTCCTTGAGCCGGCAATACGGCGGGCTTTCCTTCTGGGCGGGAGTCACGGCCTTCAAGCGAGACCTACAGACTGTTCTCTCCATTGACCGCTGCCGACAAGTGCTCATTGCGAACCGGTCCGCCCAATTGGTCCGGCTGGCCGCCCGGTTGCTCTGCTTGCAGTGCCGAAATATACTCATCACCGACATGGAGTGGCCGGCATACGCGGCCGCTTTGGCGGAGGAATGCCAGCGGACCGGCCGAACGCTGACAATCGTGCCGATTCGACAGGCCGTCTTTCGCGAGTTGATGACCAAGGATGAGCTTATCAGCCATATTGTCGGCCATTATCGACAGCACGGGTGCAATGGGCTATTCCTCAGCGCCGTCACATACCAGGGATTGCGGTTACCTATCCACGAAATCGTCTAAAGCATCGGCCCGGCGAACCGGCCCCGATTTGTCGTGGTGGACGGCGCGCAAGCCTTCAATCACGTGCCGCTTCGCAACGTGGCCGAGTCTTGCGATCTTCTGTTGACCGGCTGTCACAAGTGGTTGCGGGCGTATCATCCGCTGGGTCTGGCGTTCTGCTGTCGAGAGCAATCGGAAGGATTCATCCAAACGGTTTGCCGCGAAATGGTTGTTCGAGGCGAGTTGGACGATCCGCTGTTGAGTTTTGCTACTCAGCTGTAAACGCCGGTTGAAAAGTGTGGCGCGGGACGGGGCCTGCGTAACGGCCGAAAATCGTGGCGCTCTTTAGGCCACTCGCGGAATGGTGAGCAACAATTGCGACGGAATAACCGTCATAAGTCTCACCCCTCCGCGAGGCAGTCGAGAGTGTACACGAATATGGAATTGTGGAGCGAAGTGCGTCGCCGGGTGCTGACCGGCGAATTGTCGAAACGCCAGGCGTGCCAGAAGTACAAATTGCATTGGGATACCCTGCAAAAGATCTTGTGCAACGCCGAGCCGCCGGGCTATCGAAAGCGACAACAACGTGAGAAACCGGTGCTTGGCCCATTCGTGGCGGTGATCCACGAAATCCTCGAAGCCGATAAAAAGGCGCCGCCGAAACAGCGGCATACGGCCAAGCGAATCCTGGAACGTCTCCGCGAAAAAGGCTACCACGGCGGGCGAACCGTCGTTCAGGAAGAAGTACGACGATGGAAACGGCAGTCGGCGGAAGTCTTCATGCCGCTCGTGCATCGGCCGGGCGAGGCGCAGGTCGATTACGGATCGGCGACCATCTTCTATCGCGGCCAGGAGCGAAAGGTCGCCGTATTTGTGATGTCGCTGCCGTATAGCGACGCCGTTTTCTGTCAGATCTTTCCCCGCGAATGCACCGAGACGTTTCAAGAGGGCCATCGTCGGGCGTTCGAGTTCTTTGGCGGCGTGCC
>JAEWUR010000402.1 GCA_023397045.1 Planctomycetota bacterium | reverse complement strand
CGGCGAAAACACCAGCGGATCCGCTCGAAGCCCAACCCAAAGCCGTCCGGCGTATCGCCCCACCATGAAGGCCGCCGGAGTATTGGGCCGAACCGGCGGGGCGCCTCGCACCTCCCGCAAAACCACGTTGCCGGCAACCGCCGGGCCATCCTCCCCGCAAACCGTCGATCCGAAACATCGCGAGGCCTCGCCGACGTTCGACAGCACGACGGTCGCAAAACACCGGCGCGAACCCAAATAGAGCGGAACCGCGCCCGGAATCCGTTCGAACACTCGGAATCCACGCAAGAACATTGCGCTGCGGCGATTCCGCACGGCCGGCTCCATCTCGGCATGGATTCCAGAAAGCAACTCCCGACCCTCGATGCATTCCTTCGCATGCCGCGTCAGGAACGTGTAACTTACCCCGTTGGCCGAAGACGCCTGACCGTCGCGGGCCTTCAGATTGACCGGTATCGCGATTCGAAACCACGATCCGGACGCGCCGCGGACGCCGCCCATCCATTGCGCCAAGGTCAAAAACATATCCCGGAGCAGCAGATCGTTGAGCGTCGCGGACCGGTCGGCCGCAATCTGTCGCAACCGGACCGTCTCCTCGAAATTCAGTTCGCGAGCCTGGATGCCGACGCAAGGAACCGCCACGGGTTCCCGCCGCGTCGCCGACGCGCCAACCCGAAGCACCGCGGGACGCCGGCTCACCCATCGAAAGCCGTCGCGAACGCCCTTGCATGCTGCACGAAATCGCCCTTGCCCTGACGAAGGCGTCATCGCGGCGGCGACGTATGCTTGCGCCGGAACACTCGTTGGACCAACAACGGTCTTCGACATGCATTGCGATGCCGCAACCTTTGCATCATAGGCCGCCAACAACTGCCCGAGGAACTGCAATGCACCCAGACCATCGCAACTGGAATGATGAAACAACGCCGTCAATTCGCACGCACCGTTGCCCTGTCGCACGAAAAGTCTCAGGCCGGGCTCACGCAGCAAATCGATGCGAAGACCTCTTGCATGACCGATCGCCGCGTCACACGGCCCCCAATCGATGCTTGGCAGCGTCCGACCTTGAACCCAGACAGGATGCCGGCATCGGGCATGCAAGACCCGCGCGGTGAGCAACGGATGCGACGCCAGCGATTCGACCAACGCGCGATCAAACTCCTGCCGAAGCAGCTCGCCCGAAAACCGCAAATGAAACGAAAAAACCATCGGATGATCCGGCCGATCGTCCAGAAGCATGTATCGTTCGAATGTGGCCAACGGCAAAAGCGATGACATGCTATCCCTGCCTGTTGACCGTCCGATGAGTATTGCAGCGAGACTCGATACGCCGAATTGAAGGGCGATCACCAGTCGGAGGTGGCGTCGTAGGCCTCGCGCTCGAACGGATTGTCATAGTAGGGGCGCTTTCCAATGCACCACATTACAGCCCCGCATATCAGATAGACGGGCACAAAAAGCGGCCCCCAGCACTCATATTGCCGAACGTGGATCATCTGGTGCGGGCGACACGGTTCGAGATGTCGCCACGTTCGCCCCAACACGACATGTCCAAACGTGGCCACCGGCGATCCGGCGACAAACGGGAAGTACTTCAAAAACAACGGCAAGCAGCCGCCCCAAAACTCGATGATCCGGCCGCTGCGCTGCACGCCGCCGCCGGTCAATAATCCCAGAACGCCCCAAAAAACTCCCCAAAGACTCCAAGGGGCCGCCCAGGCAATCTTGGCCATCAGCGCGACGCCGTCTTTCGCCGAGGCAAGCCACCCAAGCGGCAACCGCACGCGATTGCGAACATCGGCAATCGCCTCCGCCTGCGACTCGAACGACGGCAACGAGTCGGCCAGCGACGCGGCGAACGTGTCAAACACGAACCGCTCTTCATCGAACCCCGCGGAATCCAGGGCCGCTGTCTCTACAGTAGTCTTCATGGGTTGCAGAACACGATGATCTTGTCGCCACTCGGCCCCAACTCGAATTGACAATCGTCACGGAGCCGACATTCCGTGAAACGAAAAACGAACGGCGAGTCAACAGGGGGGCAGTTGGCGGAATGGTTGGTGGGATTGTGCGGGTGGTATGGTTTATCCAGTCCGATTATTTTCCCTCCGCAGAAACCGATCGTCAACCGGGGGCCAGGTTTTTTCGGGCCAAAAATAGCGAAAAATCACGGAAAACCGAAGCCGTTTTCATTAAGGCCAACCACGCGAAGCGGCCATTCCTGCACGACGAAGCCGGCTTTTTTGGTGCCAGCCACCGTTGATCGCCGGGCGATCAATCGCAAGAGAGATCTTTCGTGGCGCGTCGCAGAAACCGTCCCGACAGCCGAGCAGGCCAGATATTACCGGAACCTCAACCATCGAATTTCCCGCGAATTTTGACCGCCTGACCGAACATAACGAACATTATCGGACGTTGCGGACACATCCCGGCAACCGTTTTGCCTTGACGTTTCTTGCCGTAAGTCCTACAATGATCCCGGTTTTCGTCGTTCCGCCTCTAAATGTTGCGGAACCCGGAAACCCGCTCCCCGGGGTGCTCGAT
>JAEWUR010000478.1 GCA_023397045.1 Planctomycetota bacterium | reverse complement strand
TCCCTATAGTCAGGCAGCAAACATCGGAACTAGGCGTTGCCAGGGGGGGCAACTCCGCGATCCCGTCCGCTAACTTGCGCGGTGCGGCGGGCCCTCCTTGTCGACCGACCATCCGGTCCCGTTGACTGTCGTTTAATCACCATAAACGAGAGCTACTACCGACTTTCCCGCGGCGAGACTTTCCGTGGGGTGGATCCCAAGGAGGAGAGAAAATGCGACGTATCTTGATGGGTTTCGCGATGACGGCCTGTATGGCGGTCATCCCCACGTTGGCCCTCGCTGGCAACCAGGAAGTTGCCGACCAGATTGCGCACAAGCTGCGTAATAGCGGGCAGATGAACGGTTACAAGATCGGCATCAAGTGCCAAGACGGAACCGCCTGGCTCCGCGGCTCGGTGACGAGCGAGGAGCAGATGAACACCGCGTTGAAGCTGGCGTTTCAGACGCCCGGCGTAACGCGAGTGGTCAACGAACTGAGTCTCGCCGATACGGCCCAACCAGCGCCCGAAGGCGCCCTGCGTGAGGAAGTCGTCCGCATGTCGGGCTCCAACGCAAATCCATTGCGTGGCACCCGCGAAAGGGAACCGGTCGCGCAACAGGCACAGGCGCAGCCCCAACTGCAACTCCAGAAGACCAACCTGGTCAAGCGTCTGGAATCGATGCTGACCGGCGATTCCGCCCAACCGGCCGCTCCGGCCGTCGAACGCGTGGCAAACACCTATCGTTCGGCCCCGGCAACCCAAGTCTCGGCCGAGGAGATTCAGGAAATGCCGCGGCAGATGATGCAGGCCCCCATGCAAGCCCGCCCGATGACGACAACCCGCGTTGCAATGCAGCAAGCCAGCCCGACGTCGGCCTACCGCGGTCGTCCGTTGCCGATGTATACGGCCGCTGCCAATCCGTCGGGCGTCGCCCCGGCTCGGTACGACCAGCCTTGCATGCCCAACTATGCTTGGCCAAGCTATGCGTCTTACCCGAACTATGCGGCGGTGACCTATCCGAAGCAGTATTCACCCACGGCTTGGCCGTACATCGGACCGTTCTATCCCTATCCGCAAGTCCCGATGGGCTGGCGGAAAGTGACCCTTCAATGGGACGATGGCTGGTGGTTCCTCGACTTCAAGGACCAGCCCGCTAGCTGCTGGCAGCGTTAATCACGGGTTAAAACAGAGAAGAGATGACCCAGGCCCCCACTCCGGCA
The DNA here is from genome assembly GCA_023397045.1 of Planctomycetota bacterium. Classification (GTDB taxonomy): domain Bacteria; phylum Planctomycetota; class Planctomycetia; order Pirellulales; family Thermoguttaceae; genus JAEWUR01. The sequence continues at coordinate 2,255 of JAEWUR010000478.1, read as the reverse complement.
CGTCGGAGTGGGGGTTTTTTTGTTGCCCTGCCGCGGTTTCTTTCGTCATAACCGAAAAAACCCGAAAGTTCGTCACAATTTAACACGATATGTAGTGTAACCACGGCGACGATTCCAAATTCGGTGGAGGAGAATCCGAATGTCCACAATAGTTGTTCGAACCGCTTTCGGTACCCTGGGGCTGTTGATGGTGCTCTGCACCACGGGATGCAGCACCGTTTGCGGACCGAACTTTGGTATTCTCAACTTCCCGATCCCCGTGTCGCCCTACTTCCAGAAAGTGCCCGAAGATAAGGCCTGGGATTATGAGCGTTACGAGCGGATGCCGATCTTGGGACCGCTAACGCCCAACAGCCCGACCACCGCCCTCGACGAGCCGTCGGACGACGAGGTCATGCGAGCCTTGGAGAAGGCCCGACCGACCCAGGGCGGTCTGCCCGGCCTGAATGAAATTCAGCGTAACAACGTGCGAATCGTCAAAGAGCCGATTACCGACTACATCGATCCGCCGCGCGTCTATCCGCTGGTCGGACCCGCCCAGTTGCATCACGCACACTGGAAGTGCATCGTCTACTTCACCGAAGTCACTCGCGTCGGCTGGCCGATTCCTTACACCACAACCGACGAAGAGGCTCAGGAAGTCATCTATATCGATCACGACCACCTGCACATGGTCGGCAACGTGGATCCCGGCCCCGGAACCGGATACTGATCCGCTCGCCTCGCAAGGGATTCGCCCAACAAAACCTACTCAAAGCCCACGGGTCGCAACCCGTGGGCTTTTTCAATAGGTAATTGGCCCCACAAAGCCCACGGGTCGCAACCCGTGGGCTAGTTCAATAGGTCATTGCCCCATCCGCGTCTCACCCGGCCACCACAACCGCCGCCGATTGACCGGCCGAGGTTCGATTCAACAGCAACGCCTTGCCATTTTCTAATGACAACGCCCCGCCGTGAACAACGCGAATCGGGCATTCCGTGTCGGGACGCTTGTAGTTGAGCGTGGGCGGCGCCTGCCCGGCACGAAGCGCCAACACGCTCGCGGCCATTTCCATCGCCCCGCCGGCAGCGCCCAGGTCGCCGAAATAGCCCTTCAATGCCGTCACCGGAGTCTCCGGCGCAACATCACGAATCGCCTGGGCCTCGACGGCGTCATCGACCACCGTGCTAAGCCCATGCGCGTTGACGTAGCCCAACTCCTCGACGGCAACGCCGCCTCGCGCCAAAGCAAGCCGCATCGCCCGACGGAGACCGTCGCCACGATGTCGCTCTGACCGGGAATCGCAGGCCGAGCCTTCGCCAAGCAGCCGAGCAAGGATCTTGGCCCCGCGCGATTCGGCGTGACGTCGGCTCTCCAAGATCAACGCCGCGGCCCCTTCGCCCAGCACATAACCGTCGCGGTCGGCATCGAACGGCCGAACGGCCGCCAACGGATCGTCCTGCCGCCGCGACAGATTGCCCATCACGCATTGCCGCACGCAATCGAAAGGACTCAACTGCGCGCTGGCGCCGCCGGCCAACATCACGTCGGCCACGCCGCGACGAATCACGCTGGCCGCCTCGGCAATGGCCAACAACCCCGACGCCTCGCCCTGATGGATCGTGTTGTTCGGCCCTCGCGCATCCAACGCGATCGAGACGTGCGAGGCGATCATGTTGGGCAGAACCTTCAGAAAGTTCAGCGGAAAACTCGCCGCCATGCCTTCGACGCCGAATCGAGAGTAGACGAAACGCCCGTCGACGATCGACGCGCGATACGTCGGCTCGCTGTCGGCCATCGACATGCAGATTCGGTCGGCGCCAAGAATGATGCCAAACCGCTCGGGATCGGTCGTCCCCGGCGCGATGCCCGAGTCGCGGAGCGCCATCCTCGCCGCAGCCACGCCGAACTGAGCGTCCCGGCACATCACTTTCAGTTGCTTGCGCGGCGTGATGAACTGTTTCGGGTCGAAATCGCGGACTTCGGCGGCCAACGTGATCGGCAAGCCGGACGCATCAAACGCCTGGATATGGCCGATGCCGCTTCGCCCTTGGCAGAGCGAATCCCAAAACGTTTCGTGCCCGATGCCGATCGGACTGATCAAACCGATGCCTGTGACGACGACTTCCAAGGTATGCAGCGGGCTAGGTGGGGCGTAATTCGAAAACGGGGTAGGCCGAAAGGAATGCCTTGCTATTGATCGACACGCAACGGTCGATTCGCCATACGTCTATTGGAAAGTATCAATTATAGCGAAGCAATCCCCACGACTGAG
>JAEWUR010000401.1 GCA_023397045.1 Planctomycetota bacterium | reverse complement strand
TCGACCACGCGGCGTTTCGGCGGCACGGGCCTAGGATTGGCAATCTCGAACCAACTCGTTTCGTTGATGGGCGGACGCATTCGCGTCGACAGCCAAGTCGGCAGCGGCAGCAACTTCCATTTCCTCGTTTGTTTCGACTTGCCCGAGACCTCGCCGGCCCCGGCGCCTGCTCCGCAGTGCCCGGCAGGTTCGTCCGTGCTGTTGTTCGCAAAAAACACGACGGCCCGAAACATCTACCGAGAAATCCTTGGCGGAATCGGCCTGGAAATCCACGCATTCGATCAGGTCGACGCAGCCGTGACCGCCTTAGACCGAGCTCAGGGTGAAGGCCGGCCTTTCTCCTTCATCCTGATCGACTCCGGCGCGAATGACGAGGACGGATTGCGGCTCGGAAAATCGTTGCGCGGCGATACCCCGACGTCGCCATGCCCTATCATCATGTTGATCTCGTTAGGAAAGATCAACGACATTAAGAACTGCCACAAACTGAATATCGACCAGTGCCTGACCAAGCCCATCAAGGCCTCGGAGCTGATTCGGGCGGTACAACTCGCGTTGGAATACACGGTTGAGCCGATCAAGCCGGCGCCGTGTGAAGAGCCCGTCGAATCCGCACAGTCGTGGCATATCCTCGTCGTCGACGATGCGTCGGTCAATCAGGAGGTTGCCCAGGGACTGCTCGAACTGCGCGGCCACACGGTCGAGTTGGCTGACAACGGCCGCGAAGCCGTCGAGGCCTTCCGCCGGCAGGTGTTCGATGCGGTGCTGATGGACGTCGAAATGCCCGAGATGGATGGGCTATCGGCCACTGCGGCCATTCGCGACCTCGAAGACGAATCGGGCAATCACACGCCGATCATCGCGATGACCGCCCACGCCATCAAAGGCTTCCGCGAGAAGTGCGTCACCTCGGGCATGGACGACTACATCTCGAAACCGATCCAGCCGAACGAGCTTTTCGAAACGCTGGACCGCGTCATGGCGAACCAGCATCAGACCGTCAAGAGTTGACGGCCGCTTTTCTCACCTCCGATCCGCACGTTATTGGATCGGCATTGGCATAAACCCAACGATAATGAACGCCAAGGTCAGCCAACCGAGGATCATGCGCCAGATGCCGAGCGGCTCGTCGTCGTTGGCCGTCGGCGGATGGATCGGCCCGATCATGATCAGCAGGATCAGCATCAACGTCCAACTGCCGAGCGATTTCCATTGCCAGATGACCAGAAACAGCGCTGAGAACAGCAACAACGTTGCCACCTTGTGCGCTTTTTTGCGCAACATGGCATAGAGGATGTGCCCGCCGTCGAGTTGTCCGATTGGGATCAGGTTCAATGACGTAATCAGCAGCCCCACCCAGCCGGCAAACGCCATCGGGTCGGTGACCACCTCGTAGCCCTTCGGAATCGGTCCGAGGATCCAGTCGGCAAGGAACCGGAACAGCAGCGGATCGCCGTAGATAAGAACGCCTCTCGGTGGAATCCCCACTGTCGAATGTTGAAGCCCGACGATCAGAAAGATCATCGTCGGAACCAACCCTGCCAACGGGCCGGAGATGCCAATGTCAAAAAGCGCACGACGGTGGCCGACGCGCGGGTCCATCGAGATGACCGCACCGAGCGTCCCCAGCGGCGAAAACGGCATCGGAATGAAATACGGATAACTCGCATAGACGCCGTAGCGGTGGGCTTGGATAAAATGGCCCATCTCATGGCAGATGAGAATGACCATCACGGGCACGGCGTAACGCAGGCCAAGCAAAATCGCCGGCAGCCAGTTCTGCGAACTCGCATACTCCATCGAGCCGGCATAGACGGTGCTCAGGCAGGTTGCAATAAACAGCAGCAGCGGCAGACGCACGCGACGGTGCTGTGCGACCGGCCGAACCTCGCGCCACTCCCAAGGCGGACCGCCCTCGGCAATCTCGACCAACTCCGCCTTGACGACCTCGGGCTCCGGCTCCCAGTTTTCGTAGGGTTTATTCTCCATTTGTGTATTTTAACCGAGCCGGAATGATCGGCAAGGCCGGGCTTGCCGCCAACCTGCGAGAAATGGATACTGTAGAACATTCGGTTTGCGAATTGCACGAAAACGAGGTCGTGACGTGAAATGGCTGATGTACGTGATGGCCGTCGTGCTCATCGCCTATTTCGTGACGGTCCGCGTCCAGATCTCGGCATAACGAGAAAAGCCCCGGGCAAAACTACCCGGGGCTCGCGTTGATGCTCAAACATGCAACCAAGACACACGGACTACTGGATGAACGACGCTCCGATGATCGCCCGGGCAGAACCGTTCTCGGTCGTCTTCGTCGGCTCCGGAGCCGGTGCGGCAGGAGCCGGGACCGGATCGGGATTCGACTCGCCGCCGCACGGCGTCGAACCGCAGTTCGAGCAGGCGTAGACCACGATGCATTTGTACGTCGGGACCTTGCAGACGACTTCCTTCTTCTCGAGCGTCTTCTTGTCGCGCACCTTGCCGCATTTCGGTGGAATGAAGCACTTATTCTTCTCGGCGGCGCACGGGTCGCACTTGCCGCATCGGCCGTCGCGGCATGTCGGCTCGGCGCAACAAGCCTCGGCGGCTTTGCACGCCTCGCACCCACCGCATTTCCCATCGCAGGCCAACGGGCACTTCGGCAGCGTGGTGCAGAACTCTTCGCACTTCACGACCCAAACGGTCTTCTTGACCTCTTTCATCTCGCAAACAATCTTGCATTGCTTCTCGCAGCCGCAATGGCGTCCGCAGCGTCCACAACGGTTCGGACCGCCGCAGGTTTCGACCGAACTGCACGCGGCCGGCGCTTGGCATTCCTCCGAGGCCATCGCCGAGGCGGCCAACAGTCCGCCCATCGTTATCGATAATGCGCAAAAAAGCGATTTCATGCTTATGGTCTCCTTGTCGGTTAGAAGTCGATCTGAGCTCTCGCCTGGAAGATATTCAAGTCGCCTACGCCCAAACCGGTGTTCTGATTGATTCCCGAGTGGATGTATTCGAGCATGAAACGGGTATAAGGGTTCAGGTACCAGTTGACGCCGACCGTGTGGTCGCCGCAAGTCTGGAAGCCCAACAAGCCGCCGTCATAGGCGTCGAGCCACGAGTACCGGTACTTGAGTTCCCAGGCGCCGATGCCGGTGTAGACGTTGCCGCCTTCATCGCGGACGCGGAAGAAGTTCTCGTAGGGCTTCACGCGACCGAAAACGCCGCGTTTCCGATCATACGGCCGGTTTTCGCCGGTCAGGAAGTAGCTGACGTAGGCATACGCGCCTTGCGTCTTGCAGTTCGGATTCTCGGTGCGGTCGATGTAGTTGACGTAATACTCCGATTGGAACGAGAACGGACCGTACACGCTGGCCAGTTCCAGGCCGATCTCGTTGCGCTCTTGAATGTCCTCCAAAAG
>JAEWUR010000367.1 GCA_023397045.1 Planctomycetota bacterium | reverse complement strand
GCAGCCCGGGCGCAGTAACTTCTCACGGGCCTACCGCAATAGCCGGGCGCTAACAGCCCCCGGAATATGCTTTCCCTTATCAACTCGCCCGACATCATCAGCATCTACCTGACGGTCAATAGCCGCCCGACACCCCCTGCGTTTAGCGGCCGCCGGCACGGCGGCCCGACACCCCTGCGTTTAGCGGCCGCCGGTACGGCGGCCCGATGCCACGGCAACCCCTCCAATCTCAACCCCAAGAAAAGCCAAGAAAAACAAGAAGCCCGCACAAAGAGAGACGGGCTTCTTATTGCGTGATTCGTGGAAAGAGGCGCTACGCCGACCTTGGTCACCTGCTGCCCATGTTTTATTCCGAGCCAGCGGTAAAAACCCGGTGTACCGGCCCTTTCTCATCAGCTCGCCAGCTACTAGAACTGTAGCACGGAAAAACCCGCCAGACCATACAGCGGTTGGGGGGAAACTCTTTTTTTCGTCGCCGCCGCAGCCGAACGCGCCGATCGATCGCCCAACGAAACTCCCAGCAAGGACCGCCACCGGGGCAGGGGGGGCTCACTTAATCTACCGGATTTTACGGAATTGCCTCGAACACGCGAAAAAAACACCCGGGAAAACACGGCGATCCGATCGTAAAAACCACGTTTTTTTTGGAATTCCCCCCCGGCCTAACCTACAGTTTGGTGTAGCTCGTAAGCTCCGCCTCCACCGAGACGAGCCGCGAGCCGAGAGTGTAAGGCGTCAAACGGTAAGCCTGAGGCAGTGGTGAAATCGCCGTGTGCCACTGGCTCTGCCAGTGCCCGTGTGCCGTGTGCCACTGGCTCTGCCAGTGCCCGGATCGCCCGAAACTTGCAACCTCCTCGGAAGCACGAGGTATGAGAATGGACCACGACATGCAGACTTCTGAATTCGACTTCCAAGAGTTGCTCGAACGTTGCCTCGGCAATCTTCAGTTCGCCGAACGCGTTCTCGCAAAGTTCCAATCTCGTTTCGACGACGATCTCCTGGAACTCGACCAGGCCCTCGAAGCAAACGATTCCGAAGCCATCGCCCGCATCGCACACCGCCTCAAGGGTGCGTCCGCCACCGCCGCGGCCAACGGAATCCGTCACCAGGCCGCCGAAATCGAAGACCTCGCACGAAACCGAAACATCGCCGGCATCCCGTCCTGCCTATCCCAACTGCGAACCGAATGCGCCAAGTTCGCCGACTCGGTTTCCGCGCTGTCCAAAACCGCCAGCGCAGGCTGACCCCGACGACCGCACTCCACTCACTACGGAGATTCGCATGAGGGTTCTGCTCGTCGAGGACGACGATTTCATCGCCGAGGTCATGGCCAACGCCCTAATCAGCTTCGGCTATGATGTCACCGTGGCCGTCAACGGCCTCGAAGCCTTCGAACTCATCCGATCCGGCAACTACCGACTGGTGATCTCCGATTGGGAAATGCCCGAAATGGACGGCGTCGAACTCTGCCGCCAAGTCCGACGTCGCCAATGGAGCGGATACATCTACATCATCCTGCTGACCTCCCACGGCGGTGTCAACAGCATCGTCCGCGGCCTCGAAGCCGGCGCCGACGACTATCTCGTCAAACCGTTCCAACCCCAAGAATTGCAGCTCCGTCTGCGCGTCGGAGAACGGGTGCTCTCGCTCGAAAGCCGCGACCTGACCATCTTCGCCCTGGCCAAACTGGCCGAATCACGCGACGAACAAACCGGCGCGCATCTCGAACGAATGCGCGAGTATTGCCGAGTGCTCGCCGACGACCTTCGCAGGCACGGCGCCTACCAAGGTCCCGACAACATCGACGGCGAGTACGTCCAACTGATCTACCTGACCAGCCCGTTGCACGACATCGGCAAGGTCGGAATCCCCGACAGCGTTCTGCTCAAACCCGGCCGCTTGACGCCCGACGAGTTCAGCGTCATGAAACGCCACACGTTGATCGGCGGTGAAACCCTCGACGCCGCCGCCAAAACCCATCCCGAGGCCCTGTTCCTCAACATGGCCCGCGAAATCGCCCTGACACACCACGAATGGTTCGACGGGTCAGGCTACCCCAACAAACTGGCGGGCACGGAAATCCCACTCAGCGGCCGCATCACCATGCTCGCCGACGTCTACGATGCCCTGACCAGCCCTCGCGTCTACAAACCTGCCTATACCCATAAAACGGCACGCCAACTCATTCTCAAAGGACGCGGCACCCAGTTCGATCCCGACATCGTCGACGGATTCCTCCGTTCCGAAGATGAATTCCAAGACATCTGCCGCGAAAGCGAAGCACAGCCCGCCGACGCCGCGTCGAACGACGATTCAACCGCCGATCGCTCCAACTCCCTGCCCGTCTGAATCGCCAGAGGACGAATCAATCAGCCGCTTGCGGCTTCGCAACGCCCGTGTGCCACTGGCTCTGCCAGTGCCCCGACATGCGGCAAGCTCAGCTACCGCACGTGTGCCACTGGCTCTGCCAGTGCCCCGACATGCAGCGATCTCAGCAAGCTCCTACCACGTGTGCCACTGGCTCTGCCAGCGCCCCGACATGCGGCGAGTTCAGCAAGCTCCTACCACGTGTGCCACTGGCTCTGCC
>JAEWUR010000381.1 GCA_023397045.1 Planctomycetota bacterium | reverse complement strand
TGTGCCGCCACGCACGGCCCGTCGCCCTTGCGTGTTCGCTTGCTCAGGAACGCGGTGCCATCCATAAGCCACGGAAGGGTTGCGGGCGTTTCTCGGGGCGCGTCTTGTGGCGCCTCTGGGCCACCTGGCCGCGGATCGGTATGTCTTGCCTTGGTAAGCGCGCAATACAACCGTCCTTGACGGCTGGGTTACCTTGGAGGGGTGTGGTTTCTTTTCCCTTTCCAAGGAGAGTTCAATGGGAGACAGGCGGAGTTTCGAGGCGGAGGCGGTGTGGCGAGAGCGGTTGGCGAGGTTCGAGCGAGGCGGGCTGACGGTGGCGGAGTTTTGCCGTCGCGAGGGCGTGTCCGATCCGAGTTTCTATCAATGGCGAAGGCGGCTACAGCAGGGAGAACGTGGAACAAGGCGAACCGGGCGGCAAGCGCGTGGGGAAGCTGGGGCAGAGGAAGGACAGCGTTTTCTGCCCGTGCACGTGGTCGGGTTGACTTGGGCAGAGATCGAGATTCCCGGCGGGATCAAGATTCGCGTGCCCGCGGCGAACACGGAGGCGTTGCGGACGGCGATCCTTTCGGCGGGCGATGCGTGCCAGGTGGTGAACCCATGCTGAGTCTGCCCGCCAACGTACGGCTCTACCTCTGCGCAACGCCGACCGACATGCGGAAGAGCTTCGACGGCCTTCATACGTTGGTCCGGCAAGTGTTTGAATTGGATCCGCTGGACGGGCACCTGTTTTTGTTCGTCAACCGGCGTCGTGACCGGATCAAGCTGCTCTGGTGGGACCGCGACGGCCTAGCCATGTGGTACAAGCGGCTGGAGATGGGCACGTACCAGTTGCCCGTCGTATCCGACGACGCTCAGGGAGTCGAGATCGACGCGACGCAGTTGGCTCTGCTGCTGAGCGGCGTCGACCAGCAATCGGCCAAGAGGCGTAAACGTTACTTGCGTGTGGCCTGATCGTTGGGGTTCCCGGCGCCGAAGGCGATCGATGCTCACGAGCATCGATCGCCTTTTTGCATGCGCCGCTCCGGTGCCGGAAAGTTTTTTGGATATTTTTCGGATTCGGGGCCAAAACCCACTTGCGCATTTTTGGAAACCGGCTATAACCTCTTCCATGTGCGAATCGCTGATCATTCCCGACGACCTGGAGACCTGCCAGCGGCAGTTGGCCGAACTGCTGGAGGCACATCGTCGTTTGCAGGAGGTTTATGAGGAACTGCTGGCGACATGCACCAGCATGCAGGATTCGCAGGAGAAGCTGGAGCAAGAGAAGGAAACGCTCGAACAGACGATCAAGGAACTGATGAACCGGTTGTATGGACGCCGGAGCGAGCGGATGAAATTCTCGCCGGACCAGTTGACGCTGGACTTCGCAGAGGCGGAGCCGATCGAAGTCGTCCCCGACGTTTCCGAGGAGGAAGCGTTTGCCGAATCGCGGGAGAAGAACAAGAAACGTCCACGTCGCCGCAAGAAGAATGGCGGGGGACGGTTTCCCGATCATTTCGAGCGGCGTACCGAACGCATCGAGCCAAAACTTCCGGACGGCGTCCGTGCGGAAGACTGCGAATTGATCGGTGTCGACGTGGTCGAGATCCTGGAGTTCGATCGGCCCCGGCTGTGGGTTCGCCGATTGGAGTATCCCAAATACAAGATTCCGAGCCAGCCGGAACGCCAAGTTGTGCAGGCCCCGCGGCAGGCCAACCTGATTTCTGGCGGTTCCTTCGGGTTCGGGATCGCCGCCGAAGTGCTCTACAACAAGTTTGGCCTGCACATTCCTCTTTACCGCCAGCAGGACCCGTTCGCCCAACTCGGTTGGACGCCGAGCCGTTCCACGCTCAGCCAGATCATCGCCAACAGCGTCGAGTTGATGCGTCCCCTGGCGCTGCTCGAAACACAGCGGATCCTGGCTTCGGGAGTGGTCAATACCGACGACACCCCGGTGACGCTTCTGACACCGGGCGAGGACCAAGGGAGCCGCCAGGCGAGATTCTGGATTTATCGCAGCCGTCAACCCGGGGGGTTGTACGATGCGTTCGCCTTTACCGACAGCCGATCGCGAGCCGGTCCGGACGAATTCCTGAAAGATTTCCAAGGCACGATCTGCGGCGACTGCTACAGCGGGTATGTGAACATCGAGAAGCTGACCGACGGGCGGATCGTGTTTTCGGCCTGCAATGCCCACGCGCGGCGTTACGTGTTCAATGCGCGCCAGCAGCATCCCGAGTTGAGCAGCCAGATTCTGGCCATCTATCGGGCGCTTTACGATATCGAAGAGCGGGGTAGCCGTTTGGATCCGACGGCGCGTCTGTTGCTGCGCCGGCGGGAGAGCGTTCCGTTGATGAAGGATCTGGAAGCGCTTTTGCAGGGACCGTCAGCCCAAGGCTTGTTGCCCAAGAGCAAACTGGCCACGGCGCTGGCCTACATCCGCAACAACTGGGAATCCCTCAAGCGATTCCTCAGCGACGGCCGTTTGCCGATCGACAACAACGACGCGGAACGCGACCTCAGGCGAATCGCTGTCGGAAGAAAGAACTGGTTGTTCGTGGGAAGCCGGAACGGCGGCGAGCGTACGGCCGTGATCCTCACGGTGGTCGCCAGCGCTCATCGGCACGACCTCGACGTCTGGGCCTACCTCCGCGACGTTCTCCAGCGTCTGGCCGAAGGCGAGGACAATCTGGAAGTCCTGCTGCCGGACGTCTGGAAGGCAAGTCATCCGGAGCACGTCCGCACGTTCCGCGAAGAGGAAAGAAAGTACCGTGCCGACCAGCGGCACGATCGGGCAGCCCAGCGACGACTGCAAGCAGTCAACTGCTGAAGTCGGCCCAAGCCGGCATCGATCCCTCGCTGACGGGCCCAGTCCCTCAAAGCTGTCGAACAGGACGTCGAATTGGCCGGCCGTCCTCGCCTGCCTTCTCATCTTCGACGAGTCTTCCTGGGGGCTGGTTGAAGCCCCCACGTCCGGGTTCAGCCCCCTGTCAGCGTCCTTGCCAGCCCGCGCCGCGGCGCGTGAGCGTTGAATCCGCCGCAGAAGACGCCCGTCAGGGCGTTCCCGGCGACACCTAACTGGCCGAAGTCAAACCAACCCGCACGCCGCGCGCTGCGGAGCCGGCGAGTCAACGGTCAGATAGCGCGCTTACGGACATGGGAACGATTCTCTGAGTTTTTGTTTCAAAGACTCTCTTCGGAGAGCATCACGGATTATCACAGCCGTTGTCGGGAACGGTGGATCGAGGAGGCAGCATACTTTCGTTGGGTGAATGGAGGCCGAAAGGAAGAGACACAT
>JAEWUR010000258.1 GCA_023397045.1 Planctomycetota bacterium | reverse complement strand
CCGTACCGGTCGCCCTGGCCAATTCCCACAGCTCCAGCCCGTGATCCTACGCCAAAAAAAATGAAATAGACCGTGTAGCGGGCGGGCTTGCCCGCCGTGCTCCACGACAATCCATTAATCCCAAGGGGACGACGGAAAACCGCCGTCCCCTTGCTATTTGGGGGGGAATCAATTAAGGTGAACCTCCGGCAAAGCCATTCCCTCTTCCCGAATGGACCCTACCGCACCAACACCCAGAAAAAACCTCCCATTACCTCCCCCCGTTCATGATCGTCATCATCGACTACGGCATGGGCAACCTGCGAAGCGTCCAGAAGGGCTTCGAAAAGGTCGGACACCAAGCCGTCATCTCCAGTGACCCTTCCGAAGTTCAAGCGGCATCCAAAGTCGTCCTGCCCGGCGTCGGCGCGTTCGAAGACGCAATGGCCGAACTACGCCGACTCGAGATGATCCCCGCAATCCGCAACGTCGCCGACTCCGGCAAACCGTTTCTGGGCATCTGCCTCGGAATGCAACTGCTGTTCGACGTCGGACTCGAAAACGGCCGGCACCAAGGACTCGGCATCCTGCCCGGCGAAGTCGTGCGGTTCGATCTGCCCAAAGATTTCTCCGTCCCGCACATGGGCTGGAACCAACTCAACATCCGACGCCCCGCCCCAATCCTCAAAGGGTTGGCCGAGGGCGCCTACGTCTATTTCGTCCACTCCTACTATGTCGTGCCAAAAGACTCGGCCGTCATCGCCACCGAGACCGACTACGGCCGACCGTTCTGCTCGACCGTTTGGCGCGACAACATCTTCGCCACGCAATTCCACCCCGAAAAAAGCCAGTCGCACGGCCTCCAAATCCTCAAAAACTTCGGCGAACTGCCCGCCTAAGAGCCAGATCGACTCACAGAGCGCGTCCCTCATGTCCCCTCTCCCGCCGGGAGAGGGTTAGGGTGAGGGCTTTGGGTGCCATGCCCACGCCCGCCGTGGGCATGCTTCCCCGCAGCCGTCCAACCCGTTCCATCAATCGCTTGCGGCTTCGCAACCGAGTCACCGCGCATCCTTGAATTGGAATCCGTCTCAAATCACCCAAGCAAACTCTTCCGGTTCGTCGCCTCGAATGCGCAAACGCGGACTCTCCATCGTCACCGTCGTTCCCGGCGCCACCGACCGCGTGAGCCATACGCTCGACCCGATCACCGAGCCGCGACCCACCACCGTATTTCCACCGAGAATCGTCGCGTTCGCATAAACGACCACGTGGTCCTCGATCGTCGGATGCCGTTTCGTGCCGCGCACAAGGTTGCCTTCCGTATCGGTCGCAAAACTCAGCGCGCCGAGCGTCACGCCTTGATACAGCTTGACCCAATCGCCAATCTCGGTCGTCTCGCCGATCACGACGCCCGTGCCGTGGTCAATAAAGAAATACCGCCCGATCGTCGCGCCGGGGTGAATGTCAATTCCCGTGCGATTATGCGCCCATTCCGTCATCATGCGCGGAATCAACGGGACTCCCAGCTTGTAAAGGATATTAGCCAACCGATAGACCGTAATCGCGTCCAGCCCCGGATAGCAGAAAATCACCTCGTCCAACGATTTGCACGCCGGATCGCCGTCGTAGGCCGCCTGCACGTCCATCGCCAAGATCTTTCGCAACTCCGGCACCTGCTCCAAAAACTCGACCGCCTTCGCTTGGCCCCGAGCCTCAAAATCGTGCATCTGTTGCGGATTGCACTTGCCGTTCTTCACCGTCTCGTGACGGATCGCCCGGCCAATCTGCACCGTCAGCGTGTCGTGCAGCCGATCGACCAGGTCGCCCACATGGTAGGTCACATTGCCCAAATGCAGACCGTCGCGACGCCGATACCCGGGAAACAGCACTTCCTTCAAATCGTCCGTCGCCGCAATGATCGTGTCGTAGTTAGGCAGCGGACAATGGCCCAGATGACTGATCCCGCCCACCTCGGCATAGGTGTCGACAATCCGTTCGGTCAACACCGGAAGGTTCTCTTTCAATCGAATGTCGGTCGCCATGCTATCGCTCCATTTCCGCGCCCCATACTCGCCGCGCAGAAAAAAACCCAGGAAGAAACCACTGAAAGCCGCTGAAATAGATCAGAATTTTGGGGCTGTCCGGCCATCAGACCGGACAGCTACAGCGGCAACAACATCCAATAGGGCAGCGAAGGCGACGGTTCATGGGCGTTCCGATCAATGTACGGTTCGTTCCTGCACAATCCTAGGCATAGACCGTCGCGGAATCAAGCAACTCGTTATCTTCTTCGACCACGCGAACCACAAAAATGAAGAAGACTTCCGCACTGCGGGACGCGGGCCGCACGGGGGGCATCAGCTCTGGCGAACCTTCTCCAGCACGACATGATTCCCGCCGTCGCAATACTCCACCCTCGACATGAACGACCGCATCAGCAAAACACCACGCCCGCCCGGACAGTCCAGATGCGCGGCGTCCGTCGGATCCGGCAGACTGTCCGGGTCGAAACCCGGCCCTTCGTCCGTGATCTCAACCCGAAGTCGCTGCGGCGATAGCCAACAACGGAAATGCACGTGCTTCGTGCAGTCCATCGCGTTGCCGTGCAAAATCGCGTTAATCAACGCCTCGTCAATCGCCAAATGGATCCCAAAAATGTCGTGCCGGCTCCATTCGAGCGACCTCAACTGATCCAACACCTCGTCCAACAACCGACGACCGACCGCCGGATCGTTCTCAATCACCTGGTCACATTTCCAGGCCCAATTGTTGTCGGACGTAGGCATGGTTTTCGTGGAAGATCCGTCCCCTCAATCCAATGGCCTTGCTTACGACCCAAAAAACCCATCCCCAAAGCACCCTCTCCCGCCCGAAGTGGGCTAGGGTGAGGGCCGTTTCGTCTTTAAGCCTATCGATACGTCCCCTCTCCCGCCGGGAGAGGGCTAGGGTGAGGGC
>JAEWUR010000241.1 GCA_023397045.1 Planctomycetota bacterium | reverse complement strand
AAGCATAACCTACGGTCGTGAGAAATGCGGGTTAGGGGACTGGGTAAACTGGCGAACGTTTGCCGGAAAATCTCGATCTGCCGCAAATACGGCCTCTAACGGCTGTAGTGATCGTAGCGGAAATGGTGCCGTTTTTCGCCCCGGAATAGCCGGAATAACCGATACGAGGCTCAATTTCAGACCAATCGGACCCCGAGAAATGATGATGTACTTTCTCGGAAAGGAGAATTGAACCGATGAGAGCCAAGACAATTTTCGGTGCGATGCTGCTGAGCGTAGTGGTGTGCAGTCAAGGATTCGGCGGCGAGATGGCCGCTCGCCTGTTGGGACTGGAACGGTTTGACGGTTCGTGCTACAGCCCTTGCGGCACCTGCCAACCGGCCTGTGAGCCCGCCGGTTGCTGCGACACCGCCGCGTGCGAGAAGCCGTGCCGTTTCCCGGTGGTTTGCACGATGTTTGCCCGGCTTCAGTGCTGCGGCAAGCCGGAATGCTGCGAAGCGGAATGCAGTGTTCCGAAGTGCTGCGCTCCGAAGTGCTGTGAGGCCGACTGCGGCGACGTCTGCAAGCCGCGTTGGACGCCGGTTCGCGACCTTCTGGACGACGTCAAGGTGGCGTTGTTCTGCAGGCGATGCTTGACCGACTGCGGCGCCGGCGATTGCGGCTGCACCTCGGGTTGCGACACGGGCTGCGGATATAGCTCGGCCTGCGACAACAACGCCGCGCCGTCTCCCGCACCGACGAAGGCGGAAAACAGCCCGACCCCGGCCCCCAAAGCCGGCGAAGAACCCGCTCCGGTTCCGGTGCCCGACGCCGCCCCGATTCCGCCGGCCCCCGGCAAATGAGCCCGGCCATGTGAGCCCCGTCTTGTTTCGCGCTGCCGGCGACCGCGCCGGCAGCGTCGTTTTCTTGAGCGGCTATCGACGATACCGATTGCTGGGCGGCTCGGCGATAACGTCCGGCTTCTCGCCGTCGGGCAGAACGAGTTGCGTGCCGGGCGTCAGGTAATTGAAGTCCTTGCCCAACGTGTCGCGGTTCAGTTCGTAGATTTCGGCCCAGCGCGACGCCTTGCCAAGCTCATATCGGGCGATGTCGAACAACGTGTCGCCCTCGGCCACGGTGTACGTCCGACCGCCGCGATGCGACCCACGCATGCCGACCGTTGACGTGTGGCTTTGGCTCTGGGTTTGCATGGCTTCGCGCCGCGAAGCCTTCGGGCAAAGATCCGGGAACGACTTTTCGAGCTCCGCGATCTCGGGCGCCAAGATCAGATCGCCCGGCTTGAGTTGGTCGTCGCCGGTGTCGCTGCCTTGGTTGTGCCGTGCTAGGGCCTTGAAGTAGACGCCCGTGCCGTAAAGCGATTCCGAAATGGTCCAGTAGCTGTCGTTGGGCCGCACCTCGAATTTGCCATCCTCACGGCGTACCGGCGTGTTGCCATAAAGCGACGATGGGTTGCGGCGCGAGCCGAAATGGTCGCGTCGCGGCGGCTCCCGTCGATACTCTCCGCGATCGTATTGCCCAACCGTCATCGCCGGCACCGATGGATCATTGTCCAAGCTGTACGCAGGCGGCGTCGGGGGAGGCGGTGACGCGGGAGCCGTTCCATACCGCGAGTTCAATCGGCTGTCCGACGCGGACGAGCCGGAGTCGGCCCAAGAAAAACCGCCCGAATCGTTTTGCTCCGCGCTGCTACCATAACGTTGGACCGGCGAATCGGCTCGTGGAGATTCCGACGCATGATGATGTCGCCGGTCGTCGGGCGACGGCGTCGGCGGATCGATCGCGAACGGCGGCGGCGCGGCAGGCTCCGTGCCCGACGGACTCTTGCTTTTGTCGTCGCTTGGACGGCGCTTCCAAGGATTGGCGTCATCCCTCCCCGGCTTCGAAGGTTTGGTCGACGCGGACTTGGCCGAAAGGACCGTTGCCGAAGAGCTGCCAAACGGTTTCGGCTTCGACGGCTTCTCTTTCGGGAACAGGTCGTTCGCATCCGTCTTGCGATCGTGGCCGGCGTTTTTCTTCACATCGTCGCCGGCCGTCGTCGCGACGGGTTTCTCCTCCTCGCCCGACCGCATCAGGCGCATGACAACGCCGCCGATCAGCACGACGACCAGCACCGCGATCACGGCCAAGCCGATCTTGGCCTCCCGGCCAAGACTCGATGGAGTCGCTTCTTTTTCCTCGATCTCGATCGCTCGCTCGTTGTTGTGATCTTTGCTCATGGTTCAAACCTCCTTGCTTGGACCTATCGCCGCTCGGCCACGCGCAGCTTCGCGCTGCGCGAGCGAGGATTGTTTTCGACTTCGATTTCTTCGGGCCGGAGAGGCCGGCGTGTTTGGACCGCCAGACGTTCGTCTTTCAGAAACGCCTCCTTCACACGCCGATCTTCGAGCGAGTGAAAACTGATCACGGCCAACCGCGCCCCCGCGCGAAGACAGCCGGGAATGCGCCGCAAGGCGATCTCGAGCGATTTCAATTCGTCGTTCACGGCAATCCGAAGCGCCTGGAACGTTCGGGTGGCCGGGTCGATCCGCGATCCGCCCGGCGGATGCGGCACGCAACCGCGAACCAGTTCGGCCAACTCGGCCGCCGTTTCGATGGGGCGTTCCCGGCGTCGTTGCACGATCGCTCGCGCAATCCGCGGGCTGTACCGCTCCTCTCCGTATCTCGAAATCAGTTGCGTCAGGTGCTCGGCGCTCAATCGGTTGATCAGACGCTTGGCCGGCTCGCCCGAAAGCGTGTCGAACCGCAGATCCAGCGGCCCGTCGGCCGAAAAACTGAACCCCCGACTCCGGTCGGCCAACTGGTCGCTCGACAGGCCAAGGTCGAGAACCACGCCGTCGACGGCCGGAATGTCCAACTGTTCGAGCACCTCGGGCAAGTCGCAAAAATTCGCGTGTACCAGTCGCACCGGCAAACCGCGCAAATATTCTCCGGCCCTGTCGAGCGCCTCCGAGTCGCGGTCGATGCCGATCAGCAGCCCGTCGTCGCCCAACCGTTCGGCCAACGTTCGGGCATGTCCGCCGCCGCCGAGGGTGCCGTCGACCAACACCATTCCCGGGCGCGGCGCGAGCCACTGGAGCACCTGCTCCGGCATGACGGACACGTGAACGGAGGTCGGCTCAGGCATATTTTTATTTTTTGAAAGACACTCACCTCAGGCGCTTCCGTGCGCCTGTATGAGGTTGAGTGTTTGCGGCGATCTTCGTCCTCAGCGGCGAAGCGTTCCGCGTATCGCAACGGATAGCGTCCCTGTCTACCCGTCCGTGAAAACCCGCTTCACCCTTGCACCGATAAAGCATCACGGCGCCGATCGGGTGGCCGCGGATCGGCGCCACGGCTTTCACGCGTAGCGACCGGACGGACTACTCACCAGACCACCAATACTCCCTTATTGAAACGCAGCCTCGGCGATTTCGTCGTAATGACCCTGACGCTCGGCCAGGTACGACGCCCATCGATCCGACGCCCACACCTCAACGTGATCGTGAACTCCCAACAACACCACTTCCTTGTCCAATCGGGCTAACTC
>JAEWUR010000098.1 GCA_023397045.1 Planctomycetota bacterium | reverse complement strand
GTTGAATATTGTGACACTCTTCAGATCGAAAGAGAAGAGCAACAGTGAACACAAAGCATACCAGCCAAAGACGACCATATTATGTCTACTCGACAGTTTGAAGAATTCGCACTTCATGCAGATCGTGGTTGCCAGGCGTCCTGACGCCACGGTCTGCCCTTTCTCCACCCTAGATAGACTAGGAAAGCGACTCCGATGAACAAGCTGGCGTCGACGACCGTGATGATAACCGCCTTGTTGCTCGCGGGCAACGCCGCCGCAGCACAATTTCCCACCACCGTGACCGATGGCATCGGGTTGACCTTCAATTCCGGGCCAAACCATGCCGCCGATTTCGACGCGTTCGAGCCGGCGGGCGGCAAGTTCATTCGCCAAGACATCTATTGGCGAATTATTGAGCCGACGCCCGGACAATACAATTTTGCGTGGTATGACTGGCTCGGCAATCTCTGCGCATCTCACGGCATGCACCGAACGCTGACCTTGTGCTATGGCAATTCGAATTACGGTGATGTAAGCGGCCCCCCTCCCTACGACCCGTCGAACCCGGAACCGTGGAATACCTGGGTAACGCACTTCACCAACTTTGCCGGGGCGGTGGCCTCGCACTATGCGGGGCAAGACAACATCTACGAGATCTGGAATGAGCCTGCTTACACGTCGATTCCCGATGCGGGGCAGTACGTCGCGCTTGTGAAATCGGCCGCGACCGCCATGAAGGCGGCCGATCCTACCTGCAAGATTTTGGCCCCCTCGCTCAACGATCTCGGCGATTACACGATTGACACCCGACTTCAGAGCTACATCGACGTCGGGCTGCTCAACTATGTGGACGCGATCAGTGTGCATTCCTACACCACGTCCAACCCGGAGACAATGGTGGAAGGATTTGCCGCAGTTCGCAGCAAGATCGGGAGCACGATGCCCATCGTCGTTACCGAAGGAGGATATTCGACAGGCATAGGCAACGTCTCGGTGCCCAACGCCCAAGTCCAAGCCGATTACTTGGTTCGCATGTTTCTGGTCAATGCCAGCCAAGGCGTCCGATTTACGACCGCATTCGAGTGGAAAGACGCAGACCCTGATCCAAACAACCATGATCCGAACGACTATGAGAGCAATTTCGGAATTGTGAAGAGCGATGGAACGCCGAAACCAGCCTACTATGCGATGCAAGAACTGACTAGGTCGCTACGGGGAACAACATTCACCGACAAACTGCCTTCGCCGATTCCCTCGTGGCAGGTTTGGAGGCATCCCGAAAATGATTGGCTGCTCGAATTCACGTCGCCCAACGGTGAAAAGACCTTGGCGGCTTGGACCACGGGAGATCCTCGCACGCTCGACGTTCCGGGATGGGGAATCCTTGACTTGACCAACACTCCGCAATACATCAATCCCGTGCCGGAGCCGCAAATGCTCGTGCTCCTTAGCACCGGCCTGATCGGCCTGCTGGCCTACGCGTGGCGAAGGTGGAGGTGAGAAGTGATTTGACAATTTGATATTTGCCATTCCCGGGTTTGGAGTTCACGATGTTGCGAAAACTGAGATCTGAAATTGGTAGTCTGAAATGCCCACGCGGTTTTACGTTGGTCGAGTTACTTGTGGTGATTACGATCATCGGCATTTTGATTGCGTTGTTGCTTCCGGCCGTCCAATCGGCGCGAGAGGCTGCCCGACGAATGCAGTGCCAGAACAACCTGAAACAGCTTGGGCTGGCCATGCATATGTATCACGATGCCCATCAATCGCTGCCGGTCGGGTCTTTTTCGGCAGTATGGGGCACATGGTTGGTGAGCGTCCTCCCCTTTGTCGAACAGCAGCCGCTCCGGGATCGATACGGCGATTGCGGAACCTTCAACACGGCCAATGCCAATTCCTACGGCACGAAGACGGACGTGGTGACGCAACGAGTCGCCGCTTACCAGTGTGCGAGCGATACGCCGCAGTCGTCATGGTCCATTACCAAACACAATTACGTGGTGAACTATGGCGCCACCGGATACGTTGTGGCCGGCGACGCCTTCACGATATCGGATCCTGTCGACACGGTGAACGGCGTTCCATACCTTGGTGCGCCGTTCACGATGACGGGCGGTCCTTTGGCCAAGGCGAAGGCATTCAATTTTTCCTCGGACATTCCCGATGGATTGAGCAATACGCTCATGTTGTCGGAAGTCGTCCAGGGCATTGACAGCGGCTCGAACGTCGATTTGCGGGGATTTGCGTGGTGGGGTCCCGCCGCGGGCTTTTCGGCTTACCTGTCGCCGAATTCGTCCGAGGCGGACATCTTGCAGGATGCCGCCTATTGCGTGAATGACGGCGACAACCCGCCGTGCTATGGCCCGTACAGCAGCAGCATGCCGATGATGATGGCGGCGCGGAGCCGGCATCCCGGTGGCGTCGGTGCGACGTTGTGCGACGGTTCCACGCGATTTGTTTCCGACAACGTCGTGTTGAGAGTGTGGCGAGCCTTGAGTACGGCAAGAGGCGGCGAACCCCCGGAGGATTACTGAGAATGAAGATATCTAGCGACTGCGTATGGCTGCATTGTGGATTGTTTGCTACACTGTGCTTCATGTCGGCGACCGGTTGCGGGTCGGACAATCCGCTTGGGCGGCAAGCCATCAGCGGCCGCGTGACGCTCGATGGATCGCCCTTAGACCAAGGGACCATCAGTTTCAGTCCACAAGCAGACAACGGCGTATCCAGCGGCACGACCCTGCGCAACGGCGAATATGCGATTGCCGCAAGCAAGGGTCTTCCGCCCGGCAAATACGTTGTTCGGATCCATTCGATCGTGTCTGATCCGGCGAATAAGAACAAGGTGTCGAGTGAATCCGGAGCCCCCGTAACCGGCTTGCCCGGCGTCGAACGCATCCCGCCCGCGTACAATGCCAACAGCACGTTGAGCATCGAAGTTGTGGCCGGCCGGAAGGTCGAGTTCAACTTCGATCTACAATCGAAATAGTCGTCATGCCGCACGCGCCTGCCGCATGCATCCGATCCAACCTGATAAGGCGTCCCTGTCCTTCCACCTTCCCGGAATTCACAATGGCAATTCGTATCACATCGACGATCGTTTTATTTGTATTATTGGCCTGTCGTGCCGTTGGCGAACCCTGGCAGGCGCCCGCGTTACCCACATCCGATGACATGCGGCTTGCCGGCATTTGGGCCGCGGCGCAATCGCGCAATGCGGAACGGATGGCACAGCCCCCATTGGACGATCCCGACTTCATCCTTGCCGATCTGTCATTGCAGGAAATACCGGGCCGGCGTTTTACCGAGTATAGCGGCGACATATCAGGTCGCTGGATTGGGGCGGCCGCGTTCCTTTCGGCGTTATATCCCGAACCGTTCGCGGCATTTCCAACGATTCTCGCGAAGGCGCCGACCTATCAGAAGCCGGATGGGCATTTCGGTGCGGAACAGAATCTTCCAACCATCGTTCATGATCGCGACATTGCCATCCTTTGGGGCAACGGGCGCATCCTGGTTGGGCTTATTGAAGTTTATGAGCGGATGGGCGATCGCGAATCGCTGGAGACGGCCAAAAAGATCGGCGACTATCTCATCGCCACCGATGCGGTCTTGAACAATCCCGAATTGATGGTTCGGAAGCCTGGAAGCTATTGGCTCAACTGGGAAACGTACAATTTGCAGTGCGTTGAAGGGCTGGTCGCGCTCGCCCGAGTCGCCGAGGATGCGCGTTATTTGGACGAGGCGAAGCGGATTGCCGCACTGGCGGCGGCGGTGAAGGATTTCGATCACATCCACAGTCATGGCCGCCTCTGCGCGCTGCGGGGTATTGCCGATTTGTATGCCGCGACGGGCGATGCACATTGGCTCGACGTCGTCGAAGCCGATTGGGCGACGTTCATGCAAAAATACCGCCTGCCAAGCGCCGGCGTAAAGGAAGTGCTCGAGCCGGAATGCAATCGCGACGAAGGTTGTGCCGAGTGCGACTGGCTGCGGCTGAATCTATCGCTGTGGCGATTGACCGGCAAGGGACGGTACTTGGACGAAGCGGAACGCTGCCTGAAAAACCACTTCATCTTCCAGCAATTCCCCAACGGCGGTGCGGGCCACCGGCTGTTTCACCAGATCGACGGTCAACCGGTGGCATTCACGGGACCGATCGAAGAGGCATGGTGGTGTTGCAGCGAGCATTGGGCCCGAGCGACGGTCGACATTGCCCGATTCGCAGTAACAGCCGACTCGAACGGTCTCAGCGTCAACTTGATGATCGATTGCGAAGGCGTCGTTGCAGGGCCTGGCGGAAATTGGAGGGTGAAAATGCGGGAGACGGCCGAGGGACTGCAAATAGCAACCGAACCCTTCGTGCCGACGCAGGCAACCGTTCGCATCCATCGTCCCGCGTGGGCCTCCGACGCCACGATCACCAAGCCCGCCACGATTTCGCTTTCCGAAACCGAGCACGCTTGGCTTCTCGACGGCGAATGGAGCGGCGAGCAGACGATCGAGTTGCATTTGCCGATGGCGGTTCGCATCGAGAAGACATCGGACGGCGGCGTCGCGTTGTTGCGAGGCCACGACCTTCTGGCGGCGCATCGCACGCCGACGAATGCGTGGCTTTTTGACAAACCGCCGGCGATCCGGCCGGTCTTGCGATGGTCCGATGCCCGCGAGACGGAGGCCGGTCGCGTCATCGTGCCGGCATCGTTGACGACGCCGTCCTCGGCCAATGGCTCCGAGTCGTGGAAGGACCTGGAGTTGGCCCCGTTGCGAGCGGTCGTCGGTCAATCGCACGAATGGGCATGGTTCAGCTTTCAGTTGCTTCCCGCCGCGTCGGAGAACAATTAACAATCATTCGTGGAGGGTGGAATGGCATGGCCGTAAGC
>JAEWUR010000221.1 GCA_023397045.1 Planctomycetota bacterium | reverse complement strand
AGCGTCCATGGGATAACCCAATTCGAGGACGAAGGTCTCGTCCCACAGCGTGGCAACGACGCGGAGATCGGAGCGAATGGCCGCCAGCGTTTTTTTGATTTGGCCGAACAGTTCGCGGATCTTCTTGCATCGCCAGGCAATCCACGCGGCACGGTGCGTTTCGGTCAGGAACTTGTAACGTTGCGAAAATCGGTCGGCCGCCTTCGGATCCACCGGCACGTCAATGCCGGCCTCTTTCGCGAACAAATCCACGGAATAGTCGTCGTATCCGAACTGGATGGTGCCGAACCACGGCATGGCGGCAAGAAACATATTGAACGAAACGCCCTGGAACGCCGGATACTTCGCATAGCGTTCGCCGATTTCCTTGACGAACCCGATGATCGCTTCCTGCACGGTCGGATGCAGCGGATTGAACATCGGCCCGATGGAACCGCTGCTGCGTTCGCCATAGGCCCCCGATCCGAATCCCACGGGCGAGAGGGGCTTCTTTTCCTTATCGCGGTCGGTCGCGGCTTTATAGTTCAGGGCGTTTAACACGCCCGTCCAATCGCTGGTGCTCGATTGCACTCGATTGTCGGACCGCATGTTGTTGAAGGTGTCGGCGCCGGCCTCGATCGACGGCTGGTCGATGTTCATCGTCTTCATCAGACTGCCCAGCCGCATCAGCGTCATCGAACCCTGGAACTGGAGCCCCTCCTTGCAGAAGTGTTCCAGAAGCGTGGCATACCAGTCGGCGGGCGTCGTCGTCCAACGGATATACTGTTTTCGATCGGGCGCGACGCACCAATCCATGCCGTCGGACGGTTCTCGCTGCGATGGGAACATCGGGCCGTGATACCACGCCAGCGGATACACCAGCAGATTCTGCCCGCTGTAGCAGGCGTATTGCGTCAAACGGTCGATCCACTCATCGCGGTTCCGAGCGCCTTCCGAGAAGCAGGTGCCGCAGGGGTCTTCGTATTGGATGCCCAACTCGCGCCGCGTTCCGTCGCCGGGATCGCCAGGCACGGCCAGCACCGGCAGGGCGTCGAGTTCATAGATGTCGATACTTGCCACGGCCGCGGGATCGCCCGCGCGAAACGTCATGAACACAAGGCTGCAATCTTTCCATCGCGGCCAAAAAACTTGTCGCAACTCGATCATCGTGTTGCTGATCGGCTGCGCCCAGCCGGTATAGACGCCGGTCGTGAGATCGTAGCACGTGCCGTCCATGATGCACATATAGCGCTGCCGATCGTCGGGGTAACGGATCACGGCCACGTGCGGCTTGCCGATGTTTTCGATGGCGAAGCGATAGCCGAAACGCGCCTCGGGCGGGCTGCCTTGCGACTCTCGGTAGCGTCCAATCGGACTGTCGATGACCGTTGTCTCGCCGAGTGCAAAATACTGGTCCGAGGGATACTCTTGGGTGCAGTCGATGTGAAGGAGCAGCTTGCCCTGGGACACGGCCTCGGCAAGGGCGGCATTCCATCGGGCATCCATTGCCAGTGCCGCGCCGGCACAGGCGGCCATTGCCAAAAACTCGCGTCGTGACGTTTTGCCGCTCATGATTGCGTGTTCCGTTTTAGGGTAGGATGAAGGTGGCGGGATTTATCGGAGGGAATGGGCGTCGGGAATTGTTGACTACCTGCGTCTTCGCACGCAGTAGCCGGCCAACGCAAACAGGCCCGTACCGACGAGGATGCATGCCGACGGTTCGGGTGCATGCACGAACTCGTTCGCAAACCGAATGCCCAGGTCAATCTGCCCTTGCGTGCCGTAGTGGCCGACAAAGCCAATTTGAAGGTCATCGGTGTTGAACCACGAGGCGTGGCCGACCTCGCCGGGAACGGTCATCTGGGCGTTTTGAACCAGTGCGTTGTATTCTTCGGGGCCGGTTGACGAGAGAATGCGTCCGATGACGAACTTCATTTCCGGCGTGGCGAAGTCGCTGCGCACGGTGTTGACGAAATTCGTGAGATTGGCATGGTATGCCGAGGCCGTGGCTTCGGTATAGGTGTCCTCCTCGCCCTGCATCCAGATCATGCCGGCGATGACGGGCGATTTTCCGTGGGCGACAAGGTTCTGGATGGCCGCGTCGGCCGTCGTCTTGAACGTGTTGTACGATGCCCCGGTGCCGTCGGGATTCCAGTTGACCGCCAAGCTCGTGCTGGTGAGGCCGTATTTGACGAGATAGATGTCGTCGTTCGGAAAGAGATTGTGGAGCGTGTATCCAAAGGTTACTTCCGGCCCGAAATTGCCGGAAAAGTTTCCGAAGCCGCCCCGCAACGCGGTCCAATCGGTGCTGTTTTCGTTCCAGAAGCTCACGTCGGGCTGCGGCTCGTTATAGGGCGACGGCAACTCCGCGACAACGCCGTTGCCGCCCATGTTCGACTGGCCGCCCAACAGGAAGACTTTGGTCGCGGCGGTTGCCGGCTCGACCGCCAAGACAAGACTCATCGCTATCACAATGGTGCAAATCGCGTGTTTCATCAACAGATTGTCCTTTTCAAAAAGGTCCGAGAGGGTGGCCCATTCTCAACGAACAGGGGATTGTCAAAGCTTACTGCCATCGATTGGCAGTCCATCTTTCCGGTTTCCAAGACAACGATGGGCTTCCAGGTCGATCGAATAGCTGATCGCACGGACGGAGCCGTCGCAAAGGGCCACATTGAAACCGGTCGGGTGAACACTGCCAAACTGGTAGCAGTAATCAAACCCCGGCTGGTCTTGCATCGGTGGCAAGGGAACGGTGGCTGTCCCTGGATAGGTTGACCGCAAAACGTCGCAGTTCGCGCCGGCGTAGAGCGTGTCGTCGTCGCCCCCAGACTGTCCGGTTTCGTAGTAGTCGGTGCAAAGCGATTTTTCGCCGACGAGGTACGTGTTGCTCAGCCCGTCGGTGATCTCCGCCACGCGAGTTGTGCTCTTGTGATAGAAGATGCCTGTATTCGTGCTAGCCGATTCGGGCGACGGCGCATCGCCGGCGTTCCCTGCATAGTCGTTTTTTGCGCCCTCGGTAATGGGGTCGCAATTGACGGGTGAATGACCGGGATATACCGCCCGGAGCGCGCCAACAGGGCGTCGACTGGGGCAGATCATGCCAAACATTGGCGTTTGTTCCCGCTCGGCGAACAGATGCATTTTCTCCGCACTGCTTTTTCCCGCGCCGAGCTCATAGATGCCTTGTTGCTCCAAATAGGGCAGTATGTTGAAGATCCAGCCGCCGGGCTGGCCGACGTCGGCGCCAAGATCAGGGTCGGCGGCAGTGAAGTAGCCGGTTGCGGCCGCAGACCAACCAGCCGCCGGAAAGAAACCGCGAGCCTCTTCGTGACTCAGACAGGAGAGGCTGATCTGCTTGAGATTATTGGTGCATTGCATTTTTCTCGCCGCTTCCCTTGCGGCCTGAACTGCCGGGAGCAGCAACGCGATCAAAATGCCGATGATCGTGATCACCACCAAAAGCTCCACGAGCGTAAAAGCGGCGGAGTCGTGATGTGCCCTGTGTAGTGTTTGCTTTGATCGCATGGCAGCTCTCACAAATACCTGATCCTATTGTACTGGATTTCCTGCTGGAGCGACAACCGGCGGGTCGTCGCTCCAGCAGTTCGTTCAATCCAAATTCGCAGACTACTTGCGCTTGCGCCACGCATAGGCCAGCAAGCCAAACACGCCCGTACCAAGCAAGACGATCGCACCGGGCTCCGGCACAGTCACGTCGCGCACCACAAGGGCGTTCAGGTTGCCGAAATATCCTTGAGCGAATCCAAGGTCCTGGTAGGTCAGGAATTGCTCGAAGACGGTTGCACTTGTACCGGTGGCGGTGAATGCTCCCATCACGTACTTGTTTTCGCTCATGGCGACAGCCGCCGAATTGTTCCCGGATTGGTCCGACATGTCCGAAAAACCTATCTGTCGGACACCAACGACCGGATTTCGGTTGTCCAATGCGAAGAGTTGCACGGTGTAGTCATGACCGGCATTAAGGTTGTGCAGTGAGATGGAAAGCGGAGTATCGCCGTCGCCCGCAAACCCTCCCAGCACGTTGTTGAAGTCTGCGTTGCCCGTATCTCCGAGAAATGCTCCCGTGTTGCCGGAGCTAGAAGCTGTGACATTCGCCACCGGGCTGCTGCCGTCGATCGATCCGACCGCAAAGTTGATCGACTGCCCGCCCGTGAGCGTCACCGTGGTTGCCGTGGGGCCCCATGTGGCAGCGCTAACCACCGTTCCCGGCTGCGTTAGCGTGGCATCCGCCGTCGTAATGGCGACGGGTGCATCCCACGTGATCGTGGTTGCCTGTGCGTTCTGGCAGGCGAGATTGCACGCACCAAGAATCAGAACCACAACGAAAAGACTTTGAACGCGATTCGCACTCTTGTACATGACCAACTCCCTTAAATTGGGTTGACATCACGCCGATCCTTCTGGATGCGGCCGCAATGCCAACGGTGAAATGAACCACTCACATCGCAAAAAACGGACACACGAGCTCTTTCTGTTCCCTCTGCTACTGCGTCACCCGAGTGCCGGCAACATTCTCGCTGCCGCTCGGATTGCCCAAGTCGAACATCTGCCGGATTTCGTCGGGCGTCAACGCACGGCCGAAGATTGCTAGTTCGTCGATTCGGCCCGTGATATTTCGGCTTCCCGTCTCGGATTGCCAGTTGCCTTGCTGCCACAGTCCGATGCACGCCGGCCCGATGCAAATGGGGACTTGCTCCAATGGCGGCTCCTGCGAAGCGTTGACGACGCCGACCTTGACATCAACGCTCTCCATCAACCGGCCATTGACGTGGAACCTTGCACATTCGGCCGCGCGATCATGCACGATCGCCAAATGCATCCAACGGCGATATCCGTCCGGATCGAGCAGCGGCTCCGATCGGATATGCAACTGGTTCCGCCCCTCCAGGCCAAATACATCGCAGGCGATGCACCCGTTGGGACGCAGCAACCAATGCAACTGTCCGAGTTGCCCCCAACCGGTGCTTGCCAACAGCGCCACGGGATCGCTGTCGATCGAATTGATCGAGAC
>JAEWUR010000182.1 GCA_023397045.1 Planctomycetota bacterium | reverse complement strand
CATTCAGCCCCGCCGGCGCAGCGCCAGGCGTCAGCGCCGGCGACGCCTCGCCTGAGTCGGGGTGGTCCAAAATGATCTCGCGGGATGCGGCCATAAAAAAGGCTATCGCAGGACCAGAGCTTTTCGTAAGGGGCGCAAAGGACAACACAGCCATTCATAGATGTGTCGCAACGGAGCGTAACAGCAGTTGAGCTTGAAACTGAGCGTGGTGACCGTGTCCCACTCATGCACCGTTAGACGCCCCCATCGAAACGGATCGGCGCCGGCGTTCACCGAGCGTTTTTCGGTCGTCAACGCACACGACATTCCCGATCGCCGCGCTACCGATATCAGCTCGTGGTCATGGTAGCCGTAGGGGAACGCGAACGTCGGCGATTCGACGCCGAAGACGTTTCGCATGATATTGAGCGACCGATCGAGATCGACGGCCAACGCATCCGGCCGACCGCGAAAATCGGCGTGTGAATGCGTGTGCGAACCCAGATCGATCAACCCGTCGTCGACCATCTCGGCGCATTGCGCGGCGGAAAGCGGCCGCCACGTCGAAATCGGAACTCGGCTGGATCCGGCCGAGGACCAATCGTCGCACGCAAAGGGCTCTTTCGCATCGATCGCCGAGGTGACCAAAAAAATCGTCGCGGGCACCGCAAGCTCGCGAAGGATCGGCCAAGCGTTGTCGTACACGCATTGGTATCCGTCGTCGAACGTGACGACGAAAACTCGCGCCGGGATGGGCTCGCCCGCCGCCCGACACTCCAACGCCCGCCGCAATGGCCAAGCCTGATACCCGCGCGACAGAAGACCCGCCAACTGACTTCGAAACCGTTTCGGCGCGACATTCCACGTCGGCCGCGGCGCGCCGGCCGGTCGAGACGCGACGCGGTGGTACATCAGGATGCCGAAAGGATGGTCTTGCCGTTGGTTCATGCGAGATAGCGTCTACGACGCTCCCCGTCGCGAGACGACCGCCGGAACGGTTTGCATTAGCAGTTTCACGTCTCCACCGAGGGATCGAGAGCGAATGTATTGAACGTCCATGCGGACCCAATCACTGAACGAGACCGTCGACCGGCCGCTGATCTGCCAGATGCAAGTCAGGCCGGGCGTCACGTCAAGTCGCTGACGGAGCCAACCGCGACATCCGTCCGATTCGTTGCAGGGCAACGGCCTTGGCCCCACCAACGACATATCGCCACGCAAAACGTTCCAGAGCTGCGGCAACTCGTCGACGCTCGTCGTGCGAAGAATGCGTCCGACGAACGTGATGCGAGGATCGCGTTTGATTTTGAACGCCGGCCCGTCTTGCTCGTTCAACGCGAGAAGCTCCTTCTTGCGAACCTCGGCGTCGACGACCATCGTGCGGAACTTGTAGATGGTGAATGGCTTGCCGCCGAGCCCGCTGCGCCGCTGGCAGAACATCGCCGGCCCGCGCGACGTCGCCTTGATCGCCAAAGCCGCCGCGGCAAACACCGGAGCCAACAGCAGGAGCCCCAACGACGCGCCAACGACGTCGATCGCCCGCTTCCACAACGGAAGATGCTGGACAAACAGCGGTTCCATCGCCAGCGCCGGTCGAGCCGCCTCGCGAGTTCTCTCGCTGTCGCCGGGCGTTGAACCGTCGTCAAACCACTCCGAAGGATAGCTGTAGACGCTGCACTCGGGCAGCGGAATGCCGACCGGCACGCAAACGCATACGTCGTCGGCCACGGTCCATGCGCCCGCTACCGGCGTGGCCGGCAACACGACCCCGAATCGGTGCGAGTCGAGAAAACCCGCGTCGTCGGTCAACCGGATTCGACGCTTCAGAATCCTTGCCAGGTGCGCAAGCGTCTTCTGGTCCTCGGAACGATGCCCCACCGTGAAGACCAGCAGCGAAAACACCTCGCCGGTGCGATCGCTTCGGGCACGCTCGCGTTTGAGAATTCGATGCAATTGCTGCGACGTCAACAGGCCGTATCGGTCGGAGACCGTGGTGCGGCGCAACAGCCGTTTGGCTCGATGCGCAATCTTGCCAAGGTCAATTCGGATCATCGCGGCACCTTCCTTCGTTGGCCGATCAGCCCACCGGCGATAAACCGGCGTCGCTGCGCCATCGCTCCATTTTGCGCATGCCCATTGGACGATTCGTCAGGGGGCGGTTTTCGCCCCTGCTCAAGCAGAATCGGAATCGCCAAGCCGCCGAACGCTCCCAATCCCACACCCAGAAGCAAATTCAACAACTTGCGGGGACGGACCGGCTTCGGCTCGTAGCTCGCCGCCTGAACGACGGCAATGTTCGACATGCGCTGCTTTTCCAACTGTTGGTCAATTCTGGATTGTTCCAAGTCATTCGCATATTTGCGATAATCGGCCTCGACCAGGTCGACGTCGCGCTGCATCGCGGCGATCCGCAGATTATTGTCGTTGAGCGTTGTAAGATCCTTCCGAGCCACGGCCAGTTGCGACTGCAATGTCTCGGTCTGCGCCCGCAGAGATGCCAGCACGGGCTCCTCGGCCACGATGGCCGCCTCGGTCTGCTGGTACAGTCGGCCCGGCTCGGTCGTAACCTGCTTGCGATTGCGATCTTCTTTCTCCAACACCGCCCGGGCCGTGTCGACCTGTTCGTGAATCTGTCGCATCTTGGGGTGGTCGTCGGTGTATCGCGATTGCGCTTCCTTTTCTCGCACCTGCAACGCGTAAAACTGATCTCGCATGCGGTCGGTGCCCTCGTTGCCAAAAC
>JAEWUR010000097.1 GCA_023397045.1 Planctomycetota bacterium | reverse complement strand
TGGCCAACGGCGTGGTGTCGCGCGATACGTCCGCGGCGCGGGAGATCGTCACCTCGGCCAAGAACGGATTCCCGTGGCAGGCGTCGATCGGCGCCGGCGTGGACGAGTACGAGTTCATCAAGCCTGACCAAAAAGTTCTGGTAAACGGCCGCGAGTTCTTGGGCCCGCTGAACGTGGTCCGCAAGTCAACCCTCGGCGAGATCAGCTTTGTTGATCTTGGCGCCGACGGCCAGACCAGCGCGAGCGTGGCGGCACTAGCAACCCCCTACAAGCAGGAGAAAAACAGCATGGGAGACAGTATATATATGGGCGCATCGCAAGACGGCAATTCCCCGACTTCGGGGCAGCCCGCCGCCCAGGTGCCCGTGTCCAATCCGGTTGCGCCGCAGCAGCCTGCGACCGATCAGACGGCGATCGAGCGGATGCGTGCTGAGGCCGTGGCTGAGACTAATCGCATCGCCGCCATGCGACGGATCTGCGCCGGCCGCTACCCCGACCTTGAAGCCCAAGCGATCCGTGAGGGCTGGGACGAGACGCGTTGCGAGTTGGAGGCATTGCGTCGCGGGCGGCCGACCGCCCCGGCGGCGCACATCGCCGACAACACGGTCAACGGCAGCTTGCTGGAAGCGGCGTGTCTGTTGACCGCGAAGCTCGACGGCGTGGAAAACCTTTTTGAGGAGCGAACGCTCGAAGCAGCCCAAAAACGTTTCCGTGGCGGCATCGGGTTGCAGGAGCTTCTGCTGGAAGCGGCGTGGGCCAACGGCTACACCGGTCGCAGCTTCCGCGACAGCCGCTCGATCATGCGGTTCGCGTTCAAGCCGGAGTTGGAAGCCGGATTCTCGACGGTCGACATCGGCGGGATCCTTTCCAATGTGGCCAACAAGTTCTTGTTGGAAGGTTTCTTTGCGGTCGAGCGGACCTGGCGGAATATCTGCGCGGTTCGGAACGTTTCGGACTTCAAGGCAGTTGTCAGCTATCGTCTGATCGGTAAAGACCAATACGAACAGGTCCCGCCGGGCGGTGAGCTCAAGCACGGCACCTTGGGGAACGAGACCTATACGAACAAGGCCGACACCTACGGCCTACTCTTGGCGATCGATCGCCGCGACATCATCAACGATGACCTGGGCGCGATCACCACGGTGCCGCGAAAACTCGGCCGCGGCTCGGGCTTGAAGATCAACGACGTGTTTTGGGCCACGTTCATGAACAACTCGACGTTCTTCACGGCTGGCAACAAGAACTACGTGACGGGCGCCGACACGGCGCTCGGGATCGATGGGTTGACGAAGGCGGAGGTCGCCTTCATGGACCTGACCGACAGCGACGGAAAACCAACGGGCGTCATGCCGGCTGTTTTGTTGGTGCCGACGTCCTTGAGTGCGATGGCCACGCAGCTCTACAAGTCGATCGAGCTGCGCGACACCACGTCGAGCACGAAGTACCCGATCGCCAACCCGCACCAGGGCAAGTTCCGTACGGAGGTAAGCCGCTACCTGGCCAACAGTTCCTATACCGGGAACTCGAGCAAGGCGTGGTATCTCTTGGCCGATCCCGGTGACTTGCCGGTGATTGAGGTGGCGTTCCTCAACGGTCAGGAGTCGCCGACGATCGAGACGGCCGAAGCCGACTTTTCGGTCTTAGGCGTGCAGCTCCGCGGCTTTCATGATTTTGGCGTGGCACGTCATGAGGAAAAAGCTGGAGTGAAGTCAAAAGGCGAGGCGTGAACCTAACCGAACTCGATGTCTGAAAACTGGCCACCGGCCAGTGACCACTTAAAACGGAAGGCAATTTCAATGGTAAAGGCAGTATTTGTGCAGGACGGCAACGCCGTCGATTATACCCCGGGTTCGGACGTTGCTGCGGGCGACGTCGTGGTTCAAGGGGATTTGGTGGGTGTTGCCCGAACACCGATCGCGGCCAACACACTTGGCTCGCTGGCGGTGGTCGGCATGTTCGACGTGGTGAAGGCGGCGGTCAGTATCACGGTCGGTGCGGCCGTGTTCTGGGACGCTGATGGAAACCCGGTCGGCGGCACGCCCGGTACGGGCGCCGCAACCACTTCGGCCAGCGGCAATACGTTCATGGGTTTTGCCACAGCCGAAGCGGACGAGTCCGCCACGGTGGTCCGCGTCTCGTTGCGATCGATCGAGTCGACCTCGAAGGAAACGGCCGGCTTGGCCGATCTCTCCGACGTGGGCCCGGTCGCCTACGACGCCGGAAAAATCCTTGTGGCCGACGGCGATAGTTTCGAGTCGGTCGCCGTCTCGGGCGATGTGACCTTGGGGGCCGATGGTGCGGTCGCCATCGGCGCCGACAAGGTGCTGGCATCCCATGTGAAGGATGGCGAAGCCCTGCCGGTCGGCGTGGCGGTGCCCGATACGAAGGTGATTGCCTTCGGCACGAGTACGCTGGCCCGCAACGGCAATAACATCATCGCCACGTTGCCCACCAGCGACCCGGCGGTGGCCAGGGCGCTGTGGATCGATTCGGGCGCGGTCAAGGTGTCGGCGGGAACCTAAGCGGAGTGATGCCAAGTGACGGACCTGCTTCAAAAAGGCTCCGATTGGTTGGAGGCGAAGCGGACGCAATACGCCTCGCGTGTAGTCACCTACACGCGGGGCGCTGCGTCCGTCGACCTGCCGGCCACCGTTGGCAAGACGACCTTCGAGGTCGACGACGGCTATGGGGTACTGGTTCGTCACGAGTTCCGCGACTACTTGATCCTGGCCGAACAACTGGTTCTCAATGATGAGAACGTCCTGCCGGAACGAGGCGATCGCATCCGCGAGACGATCAACGGGCGAACGTTTGTCTACGAGGTGACCGCCCCAGGCAAAGAACCATGTTGGCGATACAGCGATGCGTTCCGTAAAACACTTCGAATCCACACCCAAGAGATCAACACCGAGGAGACGTGATGGCCGTAGTAATCGACATCGCCGATGCAGTGACCGCGATGCTGAACGCCGCCGAACTCAGTCAGCCGTTTACGGCCGTGCGGCACTACCTGCCGGAGTTCGACCTGAAGGAGATGGACCAACTGCACGTCTCCGTTGTGCCGGCCGAACTCGACGAAGAAATGTCCGATCGCAGCCGCGATCGGGCGGAGTACAAAATCCACGTGGCCGTGCAGAAGAGAGTCGTAAGGCAATCGCCACCGGGCTTGGACAATGCGGCAATCGACGGCCTGATGACATTGGTTCAGGAGATCGACGATCTTCTGCGCCATAAGCCGCTACCCGGCTACCCGCAGGCCCATTGGATCAAGACCGAGAACAAACCGATCTACGACCCGAAACACCTGAAGGAACACGGTCAGTTTACCAGTTTATTGGCCTTCACGTATCGGATGGTGCGGTAATGGACATGGCGCGAGTCACCAAAACGTTCTTCGATCGCCGGGCGGTCATCGAGGCCGTCGGGCGGGCGAACGCCATGGTCCTGTCGAAGGCCGGTGCCTTTATACGACGGACAGCCAAAGGGAGTATTCGCTATTCGAAGAACCCGTCGCGGCCGGGCATGCCGCCGCACGCGCATCGATCGAAGAAGGGCAACAAGACCTCGCCACTGCGCGAGTTGATCTTCTTCGCCTACGACGAACCGACGGCGTCGCTGGTGATCGGCCCAACGCCGTTCCGTGGCCGGGCGATCGTGCCCCGGGTGTTGGAACTCGGTGGCACGGCGCCGGGGCATAAGAATCCGTTGCGTCGGATCCGCCGTGTTGGTGATGGCGGTGAAGTACGCATCGGCGGCCGGGTCAGTGTCACTACAAAGAAGAACCGCTTTGGCAAGATGGTCACCTACACCGTATTGCGAACGCAGGCTCAGGCCGATCGAGCGAATCAGTTGCAGGAAGAATTGTATGGTCCGCTCACGATTGGGCCCGTGTCGATCGCCGCCCGGCCGTACATGGGACCGGCGCTCAAAAAGGAACTGCCAAAGTTGCCGCCACTCTTTGCGAACAGCGTCCGATAACACACCCGAATTGTCGTTGATGAGGAGAACAAGAAATGCCAATCAATATGTCGCTCGATGCGAAGCTGCTCCGCGGTTCGGCTGGGTCAACCGCCACGACCGAGGTCAAAACGTGCAAGGACGTCTCGCTGAAGATGAAGAAGGGCGAGGCGAAGATCAGCAGTCGCGCGTCGCGTTGGGCGCTGGTTAAGGGCACGCTGAAGGAGGCGGAGTTCACCGTCTCGTTTGACAGCGATTCCGGTGACATTCACTTGCAAGCACTGATCTCTGCATTCGTCAGCGATACGCCGTTGGCGTTCAAGATCGCCGACAAGCAGAGCGGCCATGGATTGGATGCCGATTTCGAGATCGTTTCAATGGACGACGATCAGAAACTCGAGGAGCAAGTCACCATCAGCTTCACGATCAAGCCGACGTTCGTCAGTCGGTATCCGACGTGGGGCTGATGCTAGGGGAGAGAAGCTAGGGGCTAGGGACTAGGGACTAGCGAAAACATAGGAGATTGAAGCGATGTCGTTAACAGGAACGTGTGAAGTGATGGTCTCGGCATCGGGCATCTCGATCCAGGCGCAGATGACGCGGGTTGCCAGCCAAGGGATCGAGCCGGTTGATACCGATCTGCCACCGGGAATCTCGGGAACGCTCAGTTCTCGGCTCGCCGATACGCTAGGGATCGTCACACCGTCGGCCAATCACGGCGTTCTGGCCGGACGGCGCGTGGATCTCTATTGGGCGGACGGCATGCGGCATGGGATGGTCGGTTTCTCTGATGACTACGTGCTCCAGGGCGACGTGACGTTCTTGAACGCGATCACGGAGTTGGGCTTCGCGGCCCGGGTGAACACGGCCAACCAGACCGGCTATGTCCTATCGCTCGATCCCACGAATTCGTACTTCAACCTGATCAAACTCGACCCGGAACAGCCCGGCGGATTCGAGGACTTGGTGAACAACCACGTTTCGGATCTAGTCTTCACGCCGGAGGTCAACTACCACATCACCTTTACGGTTGAAGGCGCGTCGCTTCGCGGGGAGCTTCGCAGTTCGGACGGCACGATCTTGAACACGATCGAGTACACCGATCCCGACTACACGACCGGTGACGTCGCGGCCTGGGCGTGGCGGTCGGACGATAGCGGTTCGATCTCCGGACGGTGGTCCAACATGTCGCTCGGTGAGATAGCTTTTCCCGCCGTGACGGCCTATCCACAAATGCCCGAGACGTTTTTGCAGTCGGAAGATGGCCGAGACTTGGAAATCTCCGATCCGTCAGGCCAGTTCCCGTTGGTGGCTGCCGTAGTGCCGTTGGGCATCACGGCCGGCCATGTGCGGATCCACGAAGGCGCCGGCGCCGATCTGCCGCCCGAGGGAACGGCGATTGTCATTGCACCGCAGGTCGACCTGGACGTGACGTTCGACGGTGACAACTTGGTGTTGATCGCCGCCTCGACCACGCAGCGTTCACACTTGACTTTCGTCGACGCCGGCGGGGTTACGCTCCAGGCGATCGAGTTCGGCGCTGGCGAGGCTTGGGTTTGGGTCGCTAACACGGGCACGACCAACCCACTGTCGGGCAATGCGGTCGCTGCCGTCCGGGCAAGCAACGGCAACTCGGAAAGCCCATCGAACGTGAAATTGACTGGGTTGCAATACGCAGTGTGAAACGAGGAATCAAGGACTGGAGACAGAAATGAAAACCTTTCGAGATACGGCGGGGCGGGAATGGTGCATTGCGGTTGACGTCAATGCGGTCAAGCGGGTCATGAA
>JAEWUR010000134.1 GCA_023397045.1 Planctomycetota bacterium | reverse complement strand
AGCCAACCGAGCGGCAGCTCGTATTGGTTGGCGGCCCTGCCGCCCTGTGTTCATCTGTGGTTTCCTTTCATTTCTTCCGTAGATGCCCGCTCCAGTGGTGAGACGGGACCAACACAATGCCGATCCTCCTGAAAAACTGCACCGCCGAACAGTTGCATGAAAAACTGGCGCACGCCGGCGTTTCGCTCCGCCAGGCGAGGCAGATCCATGCCGAGGCCGTGCGACGCGGTCGGCTGCCCGCCGCCGATCGGGGCATCGCGGCCAAGACGCTCGCCGAGGTCGGCCGCCTGACGGCCATCCCGAACTTAACCACGCTCGACCGCCGCGTTTCGCCGCAGGATGGATTCACCAAATATCTGTTTCGCGGCGACGGCCCCGAGCCATTCGAGGCTGTGCGAATCCCCTTGCTGCACCGCCCCGACGACCAGAAATACGTCGTGTGCGTCAGCTCGCAGGTCGGCTGCGCGATGGGATGCGAGTTCTGCGCCACCGCCCGAATCGGATTCCGCCGCAATCTCGCCGCCTGGGAGATCGTCGATCAAGTCATCAAGATCCAGGCCGACTCGCCCCATCCCGTTCGCGGCGTCGTGTTCATGGGCATGGGCGAGCCGATGCTCAACTACGATGCGGTCATCCAAGCCTCCAAGATCTTTTCCGAGTCGTGCGGGCTGGCCATCGGCGGCAAGGCCATCACCATCTCGACCGTCGGCATCGTGCCCGGCATCCGGCGTTTCACCGCCGAACGGCACATCTACCGCCTCGTCGTCTCGTTGAACTCGGCCGATCCCGTGCAACGCCGCGCGCTAATGCCCGTCGAGGCCGCCTATCCGCTGCCCGAATTGACCGCCGCGCTGCGCGAGTACCACGAGGCAACCGGCCGGCGCATCGTCCTGGCCTGGACCATGATGGCCGGCGTCAACTCCCGCGACGAAGACGCACAAAAACTCGCCGAGTTGACCCGCGACTTGCCCGTCAAGCTCGACCTGATCGACGTGAACGACCCGACCGGCCGTTTTCGACCGCCCTCGACCGACGAACGGAATGCCTTCCGCGACGCGCTCACCGCACGTCTAGGCGTCCCGGTCGGTCGACGCTACAGCGGCGGCCGCGACATCCACGCCGCCTGCGGCATGTTGGCAGCCGTGAACACCTACGGTGAGGCAGTCGAACCGTTCGGATAACACCCTGTCGAATGGGCGACGCCTTTGCCATGCCGGGCCCAAATCCATGCTGGACGGATTCTCACAAAACTGCTCCAATAGGGTCGTCGGAGCGTAAGGGCAACGACCGCGGCCAAGCTTTGCGAGGAGAGTTCGAAAATGGCACGATTCCTTCACATGGCGGCCCTTGCCGCCTGTCTGCCCGTGGCGGTTTCCTGGACCGTGGCTGGCGAACGAAAATCATTCGAAATCCCAATCGGCACGGTCGTCGAGATCCCAGCCGATCCCGACGCCGGGTTCAGTTTCCCCTACCTTCTGTTCGTTCCCGACACGGTCGAGAAGGCGAAACCCGTCCGGCTTTATGTCGAACCGAACAATTCGGGGACCGCCACCGATGATTTTGAAGTTCACCGACAAAAGGCACGGCATTTGGCCGAGCATTCCTACGCAAACCAACTCGCTCGGAAACTCGCGAGGCCCTTGTTGGTCCCGATTTTTCCCCGCCCAAGGTCCGACTGGCAGACCTACACACACTCGCTCGACCGAGACACGCTGATGATCAAACGCGGTCCGATCACCCGGATCGACTTGCAACTCATTGGCATGATTGAGCAGGCTTCTTCCCTATTGCGAGCCGAAGGCTATTCGGTCGAGAAACAAGTCTTCATGCACGGCTACTCGGCGTCGGCCAAATTCTGCAATCGGTTTGCGTTCCTTCACCCCGAACGAGTCAAGGCGGTGGCCACCGGCGGCGTCAACGGTCTGCCGACGCTCCCGCTGTCAAGCCGAAATGGCCGGTCTCTCCCATTTCCCATCGGTATCGCCGACATCAAGCGTTTTACCGGCCATCCCTATGCCGAGAAGGCGCACGCCCGCGTGGCACAGTACGTCTATATGGGCTATCTCGACCGCAACGACACGCTCCCCTCTCGCGACGCTTGGAGTGAATCGGAAGCCAAAATCATCACGATGGTATTGCCCGAAAAGATGATGCCCGACCGATGGGACGCCGTGCAGGCAGTCTACCGCGAGAAGCTTCCACGAGCTCAGTGCGTTACCTACAACGGCACCGGTCACGAGATCAAACGCGAAATCATCGACGATCTGGCGACATTCTTTCAAGCCAACTCGGGCGACGCGTACGTCGCCATCGTGCCGCACCAGTACCCGTTTGTCAAATCCCCGGAACTGCACGAGGTCCACATAACGGCCGTACGTCGCAAAGGCGACGTGGGAGTTCCTGAGTTCGTCGGCAAGTGCGCCGGCGATTTCTATCTGTTTCAAGTCAAGGAGTGGATTCCAACACAAAACTACAAACAACTTGATGAGTTCGTGGCCAATGCCGGCTTCAACTTTCGCCTTCGCGCGAAGGGACACCCCGATATCCGCATCTGCCGCACAAATTGGATCGGGAACTTCAGCCAGGGCAACGGACAATTTCAGGCCCAAGCCATGGTGCTGAACCAGAAACAATTGAATTCAATGGCGCACGGCGTACCGTACACGCTGCACCCGGAAAATGGATACGACAACTACGTCTGGATCGTCGACGAGGGCGTGACAATTGCGCGGCCATGATCGCGAGATCGGAAAATGGGCCGATGTGCTCGAGCATGATGTGCGAATCTACCGCTCCGCGAGATAGATTGCCCAAAAAGAATGCGGCGGGACCGACACCGTATGCTTCATACGCTTCCCATTTCAATAATGCCCTGATCTGGACCATCGTCCAGGTTGCAGAGTCCGCCACATCCAATCAATCGCTCGCAGTTTCGCAACGGAGTTCCGGCGAATCGTGGAATTCAAATTCCTATTGTCGCGTCTCAGAACAGCAATGTCGGTAGGCCCCGACGCCGACCGAAGATCGGTCGACGCAATAAACCGCGATTCCAGATTGCCATTGGTGTAAAATGAGCGAAAAAGGCCGACATACGCCTCGCAAACCGGCAACCAAGTTCGCCCACTTGCGAAAGAAAATGGAAAAGGCTCGAATTGCGGCGAAAACTCAGAAACGAAAGTAATGCGATCATGGGAAACGACGACTGGCGAAAACTGCTCTGCCCGCGTTGCCGCCAACTCAAAACAACGTGTACCTGCAAACCCCAAGAACCAAACAAGTCCGCCGTAGCCAAAGTCGGCCGCGAAACAAAAGGCCGAGGCGGCAAAGGCGTCACCGTCATCTCCGACCTGCCCTTGGACGAAAAAAGCCTCGCCGAACTCGCCACCAAACTAAAAACACGGCTCGGAACCGGCGGAACCATCAAGGACGGCCGAATCGAAATCCAAGGCGATCAAAGAGACCGCATTGTCGCCGAACTCGAGCAGATGGGATATCGCGCCAAAAGGGCAGGGGGGTGAACCTGCTTCGCGGCATCCCTTCCAAGGCCGCCGCCACGTCAAACTTCATGATCGGAGTCCGTCCGAAGAAAACACGGCTCAACGCCAGAGTGTACGAATCACCGCAAGAAGAAGCCGCCGGCCAACACCAACGCCGTCAATACCGCCGGCAACTGCGCCAACGACATTCGCCACAACGCACGCGCCCGTGCATCGGTCGGCCTGCACAGAAATCGTGCGGCAAGAAATAACCCCGCCAGCCCCGACGAAACGGCGACGGCAAAATACGTCCAACCGGTCGGCCCCAGCATCGCCGGAACCAGGCTCGCCAACAACACTCCCGCAGCGCCCAACAACGCCAGCCAACCCGCCAGCCGACCCGACGGGTCGACAACCGCCGCAACTCGCGTCGCCCCCCGGGCATATTGCTCTCGATTCAGCCAGCCGATCGCCGCCGTGTGCGGAAATTGCCAAAAAAATACGACCCCAAACAACGCCAACGAAAGCGGAGCGAACGCCGCGCCGACGGCCGCCGGACCAAGCAAAACCGGCATGGCGCCGGCCACGGCGCCGGCCGGTATGTGCCAGACGCTCTTCCGCTTCAGCGGCGTGTAAACCAACACGTAGATACACCAACTCAGCGCCGCCAAAAACGTCAAATTCCCCGGTTGCAGCACCGCCAGATAGCCGATGCCTGCAAACGTTGCCAACACCGCAAACACGGTGACCTCTCGCACGGTCGCCCGGCCCGATGGCAATGGCCGCGAAGCCGTCCGGGCCATTCTCGCGTCCCAACGCCTCTCCATCAGTTGGTTCGCCGCCGTGGCGCCGGCAATCAACAACCCCGTTCCCAGCAGCGCATGCGCAAGCCCAGGCCATCGCGGCGGCTGACCGACGATCAAGGCGGCGGCGGCCATCGATCCCAGAACCATCGCCACCACAACCGGTCGCATCAGCCTACAATAGACGATCACGCCCGACATGGCCCGTCGCGCCGACCCACGATACACGCTCGCCTTCAGATTCCAACGCCTTGATGGAGACAGACTATGGCTCATCATTGCCGCTCACTCGACTGCCCCCGATCCCACGACTGCACGGCGGGTTGATACGTGACCGCATCGAGCATCGTGATCATCAGAAACAACCCTAAAAAGGCGACGCCCACCAGAAAGATGAACGCATACACCGGACTGTCATAACGAAGGTGCATGAACCACAACGCCACCAGCGTGGCCTTGATCGCAGCCACGCCTAGGGCCACCAAAAGATTCATCGCCCCAAAATCAAAATACGACACCGCCACCGTAATCACCGTCAATACGATGAGCGCGGCGAAAACAGCCAGCAAGACCCGGACTTCCGCGATGTGCGCCAGCGGAGCCCCCGAGTTGCGATCAGCGTTTTCTGCGATCTCGTGCATGGATGGTTCACCCTCATCAACTGCCCGTCTCCCAAACGGAGAAGGACTTTGTTAGTGGATCAAATAAAGGAGCGGAAAAAGAAATATCCAGATCATATCGACCAGGTGCCAATATAGTCCCACAAGATCGACCGGCGTGAAATAGCCGCTGCCAAAACGCCCGCGGATCGCCCCCCAAAAAACCCAGCCCATCGCGCCAATGCCCGCGCAAACGTGCAAGGCATGAAGCCCCGTCAACACGAAATAGATCCCCATGAACGTGCCCAGACGCTTCGCACAACCCGCAAGTTCATCCTTGTCGGGCTCCGTGTAGCCGGCCTGCACAAGGCGATCACGCACGTACGTCTCGTCCGGCCGAAACTCCTTCGAGGGCTCCGCGCCGACTTCGCCCGAGAACCAATAGGCAATCCTCGCCTGCCCCGGCGCCATCGAGTGGTCCCATTTGTGCTTGTACTCAACCGTCTTGATGCAAAGAAACGCAAACCCGCACAATATCGTGATTGCCAACAACCCGGTCAAAGCACGAAGCTGGCCAAGTTGCGCCGCGCGGACCGCCAAAGCCATCGTCAGGCTGCTCACAATTAACACAACCGTGTTGACAGCGCCCAGCGGTTTGTCCAAGAACAGGTGGCCGTCGACAAATATCTCCGGATTGACCGCACGGAACACCGCATACGCGCAGAAAAGCCCGCCGAAGAACAACACCTCGGTCAACAGAAATATCCACATCCCCAGCCGGGCAGAATCGTACTGCTGCTGAGCCGTGTCAAAGTGATCGGCCAAACTATTTTGCGTCGTCATAGTCATAACAATCGCCCACCACGGGCGGCGGTCCGGGGTTTTCGTGCGGCGGCGGTGAGTCGCATTGCCATTCCAACGTGCCCG
Source organism: Planctomycetota bacterium (assembly GCA_023397045.1). Taxonomy (GTDB): domain Bacteria; phylum Planctomycetota; class Planctomycetia; order Pirellulales; family Thermoguttaceae; genus JAEWUR01. Next base: position 3,517 of record JAEWUR010000134.1, on the reverse strand, counting down.
CGCCCCAAGGGTTCGACGGCGACTTCTCGCCAACAAACAACGACCGCAACAGGGTAAACGCCACTAGAATCAAACCTCCGACAAACAAAAATCCACCCACCGTCGAAAAAATCTGATAAAACGTGAACTCGGGGTTCGCCGTGAGCAGCCTCGTGTAATCGAAGTAGCGCCGCGGCATTCCGCGGGCGCCGATGATGAACTGCGGGAAATAGGTGAAATTGAAGCCGACGAAAATCAGCACTGCCGTGATCTGACCCATCGCAAGGTTGTACATCCGGCCCGTCATCTTCGGCCACCAATAGTACAACCCGGCCAAAAATCCCATCAACGCGCCGCCCGCCATCGTGTAGTGGAAATGCGCCACGACGAACGCCGTGTCATGCACCTGAACGTTCACCGCCAGCGAGCCGAGAAACAGACCCGTCAGCCCTCCAATGCCGAACAGCATAATAAACATCAACGCAAAACACATCGGCGGCGCCAGCCCGATCGACCCCTTGCACATCGTTGCCAGCCAGTTGAAAACCTTGATCGCCGACGGAATCGCCACCGCAAACGTCAGCGCGCTGAAAATCATCCCGACCAGCGGCGATTGCCCGGCAACAAACATGTGATGCCCCCAAACCAGAAAGCCGATCAATGCAATCGCCAAACTGCTCGATGCAATAAACTGGTATCCAAAAATGTGCTTGCGCGAAAAAACCGAAATCACTTCCGTCACAATCCCCATCGCCGGCAAGATCATAATATAGACGGCCGGATGCGAATAGAACCAGAAAAAGTGCTGAAACAACACCGGGTCGCCGCCCAGCGCGGGATCGAAAATGCCGATCCCCAACGTGCGTTCGGCGGCCAGCAGCAAAAGCGTGATCGCCAACACCGGCGTCGCCAACACCTGAATGATCGCCGTCCCGTAAAGCGCCCACAAAAACAGCGGCATCCGGTACCAACCCATCCCCGGCGGACGCATCGTGTGAATCGTCACCAAGAAATTAATGCCCGTAAAAATCGAACTGAACCCAAGAATGAAAACGCCCACGATCGCTAGGATCACCGGCGTGACCGTGCTGGTGCTGTACGGCGTATAAAACGTCCACCCCGTATCGACGCCCCCCAGCACAAGCACCAGCAAGAAAAAAATCACCCCGCCCACATACAAATACAGGCTGGCCAGATTCAGCCGCGGAAAGGCGACGTCCCTTGCGCCCAACATCAATGGCAGCACGAAATTACCGAACGAGGAGGGCATCGACGGGATGATGAACAAAAAAATCATGACCGTCCCGTGCAAGGTGAACAGCCGGTTGTAGGCGCTCCCTGTCGACACGACGGTCGGCCCGGGAAACGTCAACTCCGTCCGGATCAACAACCCGAATGTCGCCCCCAATGCAATCGCCATCCCTATCGCGGCCAAAAACATCAGCCCGATCCGCTTGTGATCGCGCGTCAACAACCAGGAACGCAGCCCCGGCGGGTCGGTCAAATAACTAGCGGAAGTATTCATTGCACATCTCGGTTTAGCGGCCGCCGGCTCGGCGGCCCAACTACTTCAACGATTTGATATACTCGATCAAGGCCGTGATCTCATCGTCCGACACAAGCCCCTTGTAAGTTGACATCACCGGCTGATACCCCGCCACGACCTTCGCCTGCGGCTCGAGGATCGACTCGCGTATGTAATTGTCGTCGACCAACACCGAACGGCCGTCCGACATGCTCACCGTCTCGCCGTAGATGCCTTGGAACGATGGACCCGTGCCGGCCGTGCCGTCGGTCGAATGGCACTGAGCACAGCCGCGCCGCTTGTACAACAGCTTGCCCGCCTCCACCGGCGGCAGCGTCTTCAAATAATTCGCGGCGTTCTTCAGCCACGCGTCATAATCCTCCGGGGTATGCACTTCAAGCGTCGACAGCATGTTGTAATGTTCGTCCCCGCAATACTCCGTGCAAAGCAGGTCGTAAACGCCCGGCTTGTCGGCCTGGAACCAAACGCTCGTATACCGGCCGGGCACAACATCCTGCTTCAATCGCAATGCCGGTATCCACAGCCCATGAATCACGTCTTCCGAACTCATCGTCAACCGCACCGGCTCGCCCGCCGGAACGTGAAGCGTGTCGTCCACATGGCCGTTCGGATAGATGACCTGCCAGGCCCACTGCCGCGCCGAAACACGCAAATCATAACAGCCCGGCGGAGCCGTTTGCATCTTCATATACGCCACGAATCCCTGGTAAAAAATCACGGCCACGATCATCACCGGAATCACCGACCACGTCACTTCCAGCAACGTGTTGTGCGAAGCCGTCTTCTGAGCCGCCACGCCCGGCCGGCGGCGGTAACGCACCACAAACCACGACATCAATCCCACCACCATCAGAAACAACAACGAACAGATGACCAAAACCGCATAGAACACGCGATCCGTCACCGGGTCCGATGCGGCCGATTCCGGCAGCCAAAACCCGCCGGTTTGGGCAATCGGCACATGAATTCCGCTTGCTACAAATACGTCAATCCACATGATCAACCTGCTCCGGCGGCTCCTTGGCCTTTTCTCGACGCCGCAGAATCCAGATCAGCCCCGCAATCACCAACACCGTCGCACCGCCTCCAACCTGCATCAGCCGAAACGCGGCCGGAGCATAACGCCCCTTCTCCGCGTCATAGTGAAAACAGAACAAGAGAATCTGATCCGTCGTCGAGCCGATCTGGCCGTCGGCCGCCTCCAACAACGACAGCCGCAACGTCTGCGGATCGTACTCCACGCCGTACAAATAGCGCGACAGCCGACCATCCGGCGTCAAAACATAGGTTACGGCCGCGTGAATGTACTGCTTCGACTCGGCCGAATATCGATACCGAAAGCCGACCGCGTCGGCCAGCTTCTTAATGTTCTCCTCCCGCCCGACAAGAAAATGCCAACCCTCCGCCGCGCCCGGCCGACGGTACATCTCAAGATACTTCTGCTTCGTCATCCTCGCCCGCTCCGGCGTCTCCAACGGATCGAAGCTCAACGTGACCATCGCAAACTTATCCCCAATGCTCCAAGGCATCCGCCCCATCCCGTCGAATAGCCCGTTCAGTTGCAGGCTGCACAACATGGGACAGTTCGAATAATTCAACGTCAGCAGGACCGGTCGCTTGCCGTCGAACAATTCCCTGAGCACAACCGGCTTGCCGTCCGAATCGGTGAACTCCAAGTCCAGCGGAATCTGTTCGTTGAGGTGTTCGGTCACCCCGACGCCTTCCAGTTCCTTCGGCAACGGCTCGATGCGCTGCGCGTGCGCCGGCGATGTCGCAATAAGGCACAAACCGAGCATTGCCAACAGGCCGCGCAAAAAACTCCCCGTCTTCTCGAGCGCAACAGCCCTCACCCTAACTCGATCTCCTCGCGAAAGGAGACTGCCAGTTCTGTTCATCGCCCACCTCCCATGGGAGCGGCCGCCGCGTCGCGTTGCCGCAATAGTTCGTCCACCACCAGTTTCATGGCCCTGTCGATCGGAATGGTTACGATCC
>JAEWUR010000730.1 GCA_023397045.1 Planctomycetota bacterium | reverse complement strand
GTCCTTTCGAGATAGAAAACGTAGTAGTCGCCGTCGAGGTATCGGAGGCAATGCGGGGCGGTATAACGATCCTTCGCATAGACGCATTCCGGCGACGTAACGGTCCAATGCTTCAGGTCTTTGGATGTCGCGAATCGAGCCGTGTAGGGGACACCTGCCTGTTCTGCCGGAGTCTCGATCTCGAACATCAACACAAATCCATCGTCGGACTTGCAGAGAGATGTATTGTAGATGCGGAACCCCGCCAGGTCAAGTGCCGCCCATGTCTCCCAGTTTCGGAGGTCTTTCGAGGACCATACCTGCACCTGGCTCCCGCCTTGCGTTCCAGTGACGTAGACGGTGTCGTCATCGACGAAGGCACTGGCGAAGGACCAGCCGTGGGCAAATTGCGGAGTCGTTTCTCCGGTTCGACAATTGACGAATTGAAAGCACCGCTCGGCGCGGCGCCATTCGCAGCGATACAACGCTCCGCCAAACACCACCGGCGATGTCTCGACGGTGTCGACATCAACCGTGCCAAGTTTGACGATCCGCGGGCGGCCGTCGACGTCATTCTGGCTTGCTGGAACGGTAAAATCGCGGAGACTCCGGACGACCTGCTCACCGGGGCCGATCAATGCGGCCTCAACCTGATAGACGCCCGGTTCCGCGGGAATGTCGATCGGACAGCCGAAGATCGCCTTGGCGAGCGCGGCCACCTCGCTCGACTGGGTCGTTTCGGTTACGCTGCGTCCGTCGCGGAGAATTCGCAGCCGGATTGTGCCTTTCCATGTTTCGTAGAGGTCGTTGATGACGATGATGGGGAATTCGTGCGGGCCGGGCTGGTAGGTCTCGGACCAAGCATCGATCATGATGCCCACGGGAGCAAAGGCGTCGCGTACATACTGCTCGTAATGCGGATCGAACAGCAGGTTGCGAACGTCGATGAAATCATCGCTCGTTGCTCCGCCCTCAGGACGCGGTTTGTCGTTGGCGCGCGAGTAGCCCAGCCCGCAGAAGTGCAATACGCCGGCTGCGGTTCGACGCGAACGCCAGAACTCGGTAAGGGCCGCCAGGTAGCGGGCGTGCAACTGCCGCCGCTGGTCGACGGTCGAGTCTTTTCCCAGCAGCCCGTCATAGACATCCTTGGTGTAGATGGTTGGGCTGCCGTCCCGATTCAACCACAGCCAGCAGTATTCGTTAATGATGATCGGGATCGGCATGTTCTTCTGTTGTTCCGGCGTCAGCCACGGCATCGGCGATACGGTTGCCAAATCCTTCAGATGAAAGGGTGCGCCCTGCCCCCAGACCGAACACCATCGGCCGAATAGATAGGGGTGCGCTTCGACACAGTCGGCCGACGTCGGCGCACCGTCGAATCCGTTGTCCCACGGGCGGTTCGAAAGATCCAGCCCTCGCACCGCGGCTATGGCCTCGGCAATCTCCGGCCGATGGCTCTCGTTCTGTGCATCCCAAATCACGACGCAGGGATGGTTCCAACGTTCGCGCATCCATTGCGTGTATTGCCTCGCCGTTTCCTCGACGTTCGGATGGTCCGGGGCATTGTCGTTCTTCGTTCCGAGAAAGATGGGAAACTCATCCTGGATCAGGAAACCTTCTTCGTCGGCGATGTCGTACCAGAAGTCCGGCGGAAATCCGATGCAATAGCGAATGGAGTTCCAGTGCATGCCTTTGTATTTCTGGTGCAGCTTTCGAACCCATTCGTCGCGCCAGGGCAGGTCGCCCCGGTCGGCATCCTCAAAAAACCGGTAGGCGGTGACGTTCGTGCCTCGCATATAGTAGGGTTTCTCGTTAAGCAACATCCGGCCGGTTTCCGGATCGCAGCGGAACGATCGCATGCCGAACCGGGTTCTCAACGCGTCGGTGCCCGTCTCCACGCTCGCGACATACAAGAACGGATCTTCCGGCGACCAAAGCCGGCAATCGGTCAGCGGAATCAGCAAGTCGACCTTCTTCATCTCGCCGGCGGCCAGTTGGATTGGCACTGATTTTGCATTGCCGACGTGCCTTCCGCTCTTGGCCTCGCTGATGGTGATCTCAGGAACGACTTCTGCGGCCTTTTCGCCCGCCTGAATCTCGGCGACGACGCGAACCGACTTGCCGGGCACGTCGGGAACTGTCTGAATGTTGGCCACATACGGTGCACCGGTCAACGTCAACTCGACCGAGTCAAAAATGCCGGGGATGAACAGGTATTTCTCGAAATCCCAACCGCTTGGCACTCCCTCGGGCAGCGATTCGCGATCGGCGCCGACCCGAATCACTAGTTTGTTCTCGTCGCCATTGCCCTTCAAGTATGGTTTGACGTCGAAGATTCCGGGCGTGAAGCACCCAAGATGCTCGCCCACGGATTGCCCGTTGAGAAAAACCTTAGCACCCCATTCCGACTTTCGAATCTTCAGTTGTGCGACATCCGGCACGGGCCCATCGATCACGAACGTTCGCCGATACCAAAACGCCTGGCGTTGTTCGCTCTTTTTGCCCACCTCAGAGAACGAGGGTTGCGCCATATCGACCAAGCCGGGCACGATGACAGTGTGGTCGAATTGTCCCGGCGCCGAATCCATCGGCCCCTGCTCGATTTGCCAATTGCCGTCGAGGCGGACAACAGTTCGTGGCGATGCCGTGTCGCCGGCCCATCCCGGATTGATCGACAGAATGTTCGTGAGCAAGATCGTCGCACGGAGAACGGTTCGGTACATCTTTGTCCCTTTCAATGACATGGCGAAACGAGTTGGATATTGGGTCTCAGGAAAGCAAAAACCGGGAGGCCGACCAACGGAAGGCCGGTAAACAGGAGTTTTCGGCCAT
>JAEWUR010000718.1 GCA_023397045.1 Planctomycetota bacterium | reverse complement strand
CTTTTGGCGTCCCGAAATCATTAGGGCGTGGATCGCCGCCGACTGTCCGGACCGCGAAACCTGGGAGCTTCGTCGGCGGTGAAATGCGGCCACGGAAATCTCCAAGAAGCATCAAGGTTTCGCTGGATTTATTGTGGCCGCCGAGCAACACTGCAAACGGTTTGGAACCACGATCTACAACACGAAAACTGAATCATGGCAAGTCTTTACAAGAAACCGGTGATGGTCACCGACCGAGCCAGCGGCCAACGAGTCAAAGGCAAATCGAAGAAGTGGTGGGGGCAGTACAAAGACGCCCTCGGCCGTCTGAAACGCGTCCCCTTGGCCGTCGACAAAATGGCCGCCCAGGCAATGCTCAACAAGCTTGTCCAGAAGGTCGAACGCGAGCGTGCCGGCCTGACTGATCCGACCGACGAACAACGAAAAAGGCCGTTACATCAGCATCTTTCGGAGTTCAAGAACGCCCTGACGAACAAGGGCGATACCGAGAAGCAGGTCACAGAATTGGTCCGCAAACTGCAGCGACTACTCGACGAAAAGCGATGGAAGTACGTCGCTGATATCAATGCCAACGCCACGCTGGACTTCCTCGGTCAGCTCCGCCGCGATGGTCTCAGTCCCCAAACCTACAACCACTACCTTCGGGCCGCCAAGCAATTCACCCGCTGGCTTGTCCGTGAACGTCGAACCCCATTCGATCCATTGCTCCATCTTTCCGGTCTGAATGTCAAAACCGATCGACGGCATGATCGTCGTGCGCTTTCGGCCGAGGAGTTTTCACGCTTGATCGATGCTGCCCGGAGTGGGCCAAGAATTGAAGGTATCTCTGGGGTCGATCGCGCGATGATGTATATTCTGGCCTCCTGGACCGGCTTCCGTAAGGGCGAGATTGGGAGCCTGACATTGCGATCGTTGCAATTGGACGACGATCCGCCGACGGCCACGATAGACGCAAGCTACAGCAAGCATCGACGGCGCGATATGCAAGTGCTGCATCCTGAACTGGTTAGGCAATTGCGAGACTGGCTCACCGCCAAACGGTTGAAGGGGGATCAACCGCTATTTCCCGTCTCCGGCCGCGTGCCGGGCGGCGTCGATCGCAAGACGAGCAAGATGATCGAAATGGACTTGTGGGTTGCCCGATGGAAGTGGATTGAAGAGGCGGAGGACTCGGATGAATGCTGGCGGCGGATCCTGTCGGACTTTCTGCGGTATCGCGATCATCGCGGGCTATACGCGGACTACCATGGCTTACGGCATCGGTTCTGTTCCACGTTGGCCAGAGCCGGTATCGCGCCCAAAGTCGCGCAGGTCCTGGCCAGACACAGCGATGTGAGATTGACTCTTGGCGTTTACACCCACGTGGAGCTTCAGGATCAAACCAATGCCATTGCGGCGCTGCCGGGGCCGCCACGGGATGGAGCAATGCGGGTGGCGGGAATGGATACGTGACGACGATCAGAAACGCGTTCTGGATTCCGACTGATTACGGTTCGGCAGGACGGTGATAAAAACGCACGTAAGCGGCTGCGGAAGGAGCCTGTAACCCATTGACCTATAACACGTTATGGCGGCCCTTGTATCCGTGAACACGTAAATCCCAAGACCGGAATTGGACAAATACGGATGGGCCTGAGTAGTATAAAGGAAGACAAAATTCTGGCGTCGTAAGTCACTGAGACAGAGCAGTTTGTGGCTCAATCGTGAGTTGGTCGCGCTAAAAATCGCAACAAAGCCGGGTATATGTCCAGGGAACATGTCATCGTCGGCACTGAGAGTGAGCAACCGATCTGTTAACCAATGAACGAACAGGAACGTCACGCCCTGCTTTCCGAGTTGTTAGTTCGCCACCGAAGCGATCTATACGGCTATATCTTCGCTGTAGTCCGGAACTGGGCAGATGCGGACGATTTATTTCAATCTGTCTGTATAGTCCTGTGGCAGAAGTTTGACGCATTTGAACCAGGCACCAACTTCGCCGCATGGGCACGTCAAGCTGCGAGATTTGAGGTAAGCAAGTTTTTGAGTCGCAAGCAAGTTCCGCAATGTGTCAACAACGAGTTGCTCGACACCTTGGCGGAAATTGAGATTCCTGCCGACGACGAATGGGCCGAATCCCATTTGGATGCGCTACGACGCTGCCGAGAGAAGCTTGTCGCGGCTGACGCGAAGCTGCTGAGGCTACATTACGGCCATGGATTCGGCAGTCGCCAGATTTCCGAGCAGTTGCAACGATCCCAGCAGAGTGTTTGCCGCTCGCTCAATCGTATCCGTTCCTGGCTGTTTGAGTGCATTCAAGTGGAAACCACTCGCCAAAAGTGTTCAAAGATGAAACCCTCATGAGCGACTCAACAACTAATACCGATCGTGTATGGGATCTAGTTGGAGCAGTGTGCAGTTGTACCGCCTCCAACGACGAGGTTGTCGAGTTGAATTCTATGCTGCTTGCCGACCAGGAGGCCTGCCGCCAATACCTACGCTTCTGCAAGATGCATGTTGCGCTGCGGTTCGAGGAACGAGCAGATATGGCGGCGGAGAACGCCTGTCAGCAATTTGACCTCATGTCGGCTGCACACATTTCACCCGGATCCAATTTTCTCGCCCCCCCCG
>JAEWUR010000672.1 GCA_023397045.1 Planctomycetota bacterium | reverse complement strand
CCTTTGAGAAGGGCCGCACGGAGCGACGCCGAGAACTGATTTCCGCTTTGCTTCGCTGCTCCAAGTGTAGATGCCATAACGACTAGTGTCAAGGTCAAGTCACCTAACTGGTCGTCAAAATCGACCGGGCCCTGCCGTTGCAATCGCTCGATTCGGACCGCCTGGAAATCAGACGGTCACCTCGTAAATGCTTATTTTCAAAGAACTTGCAGTGACCCGGCAAAAGCAGCGAACCAAGATTGCTCCTATCTCATTGTATGGCAACGAGTTAAGAATCAATCCCAGCGGTCGACCTCTGCCGGCGCCGCCTTGGGCTGCCCGGAGCGCACCGGCACCGGAACACCCATTGGGTTGCTTCCTGTTATCGACCGCCTAACCGGAAAACTCTAGCCAGAAGGAATAATCGGAGTTTTTCACGCCACCAGAGGGGCTTGGACGCTCTCCAGGGCTTGGGATACGGCAAAAATAGCCGGCGGCTAACAGCCGGCGGAGGATCGCAGATTAACGATGGTCACTACCGACCATAAGCAATCCCGCCAAGCCACCGTTCACTCGACCTTTCCTGTGGTGATTAGTCACCTGCTACTGGTCCGAGACGCTTGCAACGAGATGATTCTCGGAACATGCGATAGCCCTTGGACGCTCTCACACCCGCATGACGTCAAGCTGGGCCTTGATCTTTTCGAGTGGCACCACATGCCCCCGATTGCAGCCTGGACAGCGTTCGGCCGTATCCTCCCAGGTCTCGGGCGAGGCGAGATTGGAGGTCCAGAAGGGCCATGTTCGGCACTGTCGCGGTCGGACGTCGTAGACCTGGCACGTGCGGCTTTCGCCGTGAAAGAAAACGCAGTCGCCGTTCGACCATTCAATGAGGCTCTTTCGGATGCCGACCTTCCGGACGTAGCGCCGCTCGAACTCGGCCACGTCGATCCGCATGGCGCCGGCGAGCGCCTCGATCTCGGCCTTGTTCACCCAGACATAGCCGGGCGCTCCCGTGCAGCAATCGCCGCAGCCGGTGCAGGAAAACTTCAGGCCGTCACGATACCAAGGCTCGCTCATCGGTCGGATCACTCCTCGATCGTCATGGGTGTCAAAAAACGCGTTATCTTATCGTCGGATCCCGTCGCGGGCGCGAGGGACTCCGAACAGGCCGCCAATCTCCGGCATGAGGCCATAGGCCAGGGCCAAGAGTTCGATCGGATGGAACGTCGGCTTGGCGGCCCCTTGCTCCATCTGAAGTTTGCACGCACTGCATTCGGTCACGCCGGCCAGCAGGTCGGGATTGCGGAGTCGGGAAATCAGTTTCCAGCCTGCCCTGAGGCTGTTGCGATAATTCTTGTGCATCAAACCAAAGGTGCCTGCCATACCGCAGCAGCCGGCCTCGATGTCGCGCAGTCGAAGGCCTGGTATCAACCCCAGGAGTTGCTCGCCGGGCGAGCCGGCTTCCAACGCCCGAAGGTGACAGGGCTGATGGTATCCCAACAGTGCGCTCACCGGGCGAAGGTCCAACTGCAACTGCCCTCGCGTGTGCATGTTCCAAAGGTAGCTGCACGCCTCGCTGGTATTGTCGGCGACGAATCGGGCGTCATCGTCGTCGAGCAGTTGCGGATATTCGTGTTTCAGGCACAGCGCGGCGGCCGGCTCGGTCGCCACCACATGATAGCCATGTCGAATCGCTTCGGCCAACAGCGAGACGTTGTGTTTGGCCAGTTGTCGGGCATGCTGCAAGGCTCCACCCGCAATCGAGGCCATGCCCGCCTGCTTCTGATCGGGGGGAACATAGACCGAGATGCCGTTATGTTCGAGGATGGCCACCGTCGCTTCGGCCAACCGAGGGCTGAACCCGTTCGCGTAGACGTCGACGAAATAGAGCACCTTCGAACCGCTTCGGCGCGAGGGACGCGTAAGTCGGCGACGCGCGGCGCGACGCAAGAAGTTTCGCGACGCGACCTCCGGCAGCTTTCGCCCTTGCGAGATTCCGAACGTCTTTTCCAGAATCCATCGTAATTGGCGATTGTTCAACATGCCGTTGGTGATCGGCGCGAACACGCTGCCGATCGCTCCGAACAGATCGAGCCGCGTCATGGCCCAATCGGCCAGCGACAACCCGTTGGCCGAGACGTAGGCCGCCTTGCTTTCGCGCATCAGCCGGGGAATGTCGACGTTGGCTGGACATTCCAACCGGCAGGCATGGCAGTGGACGCACAGGTCGGCGATCGTCTTGAGCTCGTCGCCGGTCAGAAGGTTCAAGTCGAGCGTGCCGCAGAGAATGCCGCGGATCAGGTTGGCCTTGGCGCGGGGCGACGCCTCTTCGCCGGGCGAAATCCTGAACAGCGGGCACATCCGAAGCTTCTCGGACTGCGCCCGGCACTCGCCGCATCGATTACACTGGGCCACCGCATCCCGAACCCGGCTCGGCTGCCAATCGAGCTGCAACTCGACCAAGTTGCGCATTTCCGACGATTCCGATTTGCCCTCGGGCGGCATCTCCGCCTCGGCCGAGGCCGACGCCGTCGAATCGGCGATCGGATCGGCCGTGCCATGCGACATCGGGAGCGCCGGCCGGAGGTTGCGGGTGATCAGGTCGGGATCGTCGCCGAGGATCTTCCCGGGATTGAAGATATTGTCGGGATCGAAAATCCGTTTCACCTCGCGGAAGACGTCGTACAGCGGGCCGGCCTGCTCGCGGACGAACGACGTGCGGCTGAGTCCGCAAGCATGTTCGCTTCCGATCGCGCCGTGAAGCTCGAACACCTGATGATAAAGGTCCTCGGCCAATCGCCGCATGCGCTCGACTTCGGGCGGATCGTCCAGATCCAGAAACGGCTGGAGGTGCAACTGCCCGTGTCCGGCGTGGCAGAACAGCGAAGCGGTCACCTGATGGTGCTTCAGCACGTTCTGCATGCGCACGAGAAACTCGGGCAGCAATTCCGGAGCGACGGCCATGTCTTCGACGATCGGCACCGGCCGGCTCGAACCTTTCACGCGATACAACGCCGGTTGCACCTTGTCGATCAATCGCCAGAACAGGTTGATTTCCGCATCCTCGAACGCCTGACGGGCGCCGAACGCGGCCCGATTTTTCTGCCAGATCTCGCTGACCAGACGCTGTACGCCGCTGCGAACTTCCAACGGATCGTCGCCTTCGAGTTCGACGAGCAGGGCGGCCTCGGTTTCGCCGGGAATCAGTTGCTCGAATCGCGGCTCCGCCTCGCGCGCGAGGCTCAAGTGGCGACGGTCCATCAGATCGCAGGCCGTCGGATGGGCCGGCAGAATGTCAACGACCGAACGAGCGGCCTTTTCCAGGCTGTCGAACAGCAGCAACGTCACGCCGCGGCAGCCCGTCAAAGGATCGGTCGACAACACCGCCTCGGTCGTCAACGCGAGCGTGCCTTCCGAGCCGACGAGCAGCGAGACGAGGTCGAGATATCCGTCGCCCAGCGCATCGGCCAAATGATATCCGGCATGGTGCAGAGGCAGCGAGCGCTTGTGGTTGCGAATCAACTCGGCCCGTTCGGTCAGCAAGGCCGCGAGCCGGTCGACAAGATCGCGTTTTTCGGGAATCGTGCTGGCGCTTTGGCCGTTGTGCAACGGTTCGCGTCCGACCTCGAGGACGTGGCCGTTAGCCAAAACGATCTGCATGGTGTGAACATGCCGTCGGGTCGAGCCGTATTTCAGGCGATGACTGCCCGCGGCGTCAACGGCCAGCATGCTGCCGATCGTGGTTATCGCGCTGGTGGCGGGATCGGGACTGAATTGTCGACTCAGACGCCGAAGCTGGGCGTTCAGTCGCTCATGGACCAAGCCGGTTTGCACGCGCACCCGATCCTCCTCGATGCGGATCGTGCGGCGCAGATGGACCGAGAAATCCACGATCAGTCCCGAGCCGAGCGATTCGCCCGCCACGCCGGTCCCCGCGCCCCGGGCGTGAATGGGTAAACTCTTGTCGGCCGCGTATTGAACGCATGCCGAAACGTCGGCGACGCTGCGGGGATAGACGACGCCCAGCGGTTTGATCTCATAAACGCTCGCATCGCCGGCGAACAGTTGCAGGAAGACGTCGTCGCACCGCACTTCGCCGTCGATCAGGCCGCGAAGATCGTCTTGAATGCGTTCGCGATGCTGATCGAGTGGCGCCATGGCGAATCCTTATATGTCACCAAAAAAACCGTGACGGGGCAACGGGGCCCGTCGGGTTTTTTGAGATATCCTCCCCTCACCGGCGATCTCCGTAGATCAACGTCATCAGTTCGGCCCGCGTCGACGGCTTGCTGCGGAAGCAGCCCTTCATCGACGACGTGACGCAAACCGACCCGGGCTTGCGAATCCCGCGAATCGTCATGCAGGTATGCACCGCCTCGATGATGACGGCAACCCCCTTGGCATGCAATTCTTCGACGAGCAGGTTGGCGATTTCCTCGGTCATTCGCTCTTGCACCTGCGGGCGCCGGGCGACCTCCTCGACGACCCGAGCAAGTTTGCTCAGTCCGATAACGCGACTGCCGGGCAAGTACGCGACGTGCGCCTTGCCCATGAACGGCAACATGTGATGTTCGCACATGCTGTTGAAGCTGATGTCGCGGACCAACACGACTTCGTCGCACGTCTCGGTAAAAAACTTCCGCAGATGACGGCGCGGATTCTGGTGCAGACCGCCGAACAACTCGGCATACATGCGGGCGACTCGCGCCGGCGTCTCGCGAAGTCCCTCGCGATCGGGATCTTCGCCGATCGCCACCAGGATCTCGCGCACCGCCCGCTCGATCCGAGGTTGATCGACCTGCATCACGGTGTTCGGGGCATCGGCGTCCACCGCGTCGGTGGCGCCATCGTCTTTCGCCGACTCATCGTCATCGAGGATTTCAGACACGGGCGTACCATCTCCCATCTTCCATTATTGACGTTGCCGTTGCCAATGGCCCCCAGCCGACCAACCGAAGGCTGGAAATAAGATGATTTCGGTCCAACTGGCCGGTTCATTATCCAAGCAAACATCAATAAAACGCTTCATCTTAAGCCCGGTCGGACGGCCGGTCAAGCCTCGCGGAGGGGTGTGCAATTCATCCGAGGGGACTGGGTGGGTGGCAGAACCAGCCGGAGGCTCAGTTCACGCTGAATTCGGGCG
>JAEWUR010000644.1 GCA_023397045.1 Planctomycetota bacterium | reverse complement strand
AGACCCATGCGGCCAATGTCAGGTCGTTTGTCTTTTGCGGCACGTCGATCTTGACGCAATCCGTCTGACCGTTGAACAGCAAGGCATGCTTGCCGGCCATTCGACCGGTCGTCCACGTGGCGTTTTCGATGACGCCGTCGAGCGAATGGTCGCCGCCGGCCGCCAGGTTGGGTAACACGGCCGGTTCGCCCGACCTCTGTTGGAAATCGTAGTAGGCCAACAGCGAGGGATCGCGACGAAGCTGTTCGCTGTAGGCCTGCCAACGGCGGAATGACTCCAACCTGCGTTCCTCAGCCCGTTTCGGAAGCTGTTCAAACCGGATAAACGCGACCGGATCGGACTGGCCGCGGGAGACCGTCGTGCTATCGCCCTTCTCGCTCCTTGCCACGCGTGCCGACTCGTTCGCGGTCAATCGAACCGCTTGGCCCCGATGGCCATCGGCCGCGACTGGCAATACCTCGACAACGCCCTGGAATACATACGATGTGGTACGCTGTTGGCTGTCCACCTCGACGCCGAACTCCGTGCCGAGATCGGTGACGATGGCGGTGGGAGTCTGGATAGTGAATAGTGGATGGTGGATGGTGGGTAGTGAGGGAGAATGCTGAATGCTGAGTGATGAATGATGAATGTTAGACGCGCTCTGTTTCTCACTAACCACTGACCACTGGCCACTGGCCACTTTTTCCTTCCCCGTTTCCACCCGGGCCGTCAGCTTTCCGATCCGCAGGAATCCGCCGTCGGCCGATTCGATTTGAAAGACCGAAGGCCCCTGTAAAATCACCTTCGCGCCGGTGTTGTAGGTGATCTCCAGCAGGCCGGAGGCGAGATTGAACTGGTCGCCCAAGCAGACGAGGGATTGGCCCGGCCTTGAACCTTGGGGCTTGGACCTTGAACCTTCCGCCCAACGGCAATCGACCATGCCGGTAATTCGTCCAATCGCGTCGGCGCGAGCGGCGGGCGGCGCATGGCGAGGTTCGGCCGTCACTGCAATTTGTCCGGGCTTGGAGACGTAGGTGAAGGATCCAACGACGGCCCCAACCCCAAAAATCACCGCCGCGATCAAGTACGCCACCGGCCAGCCGGAGGAGAGGTAGGCAAGCGTCGAGGGAAACAACGAAGTCGCCGGGGTTGGGAGAATCGGTTTTGGGAAACCAATTTCGATAGCATCGGAGAACGCGGAATCCTGGTTGGCAAGGGAATTCAGAATGGGTTGCAGCAGATCAGACGCCTCGACATATTGCAGGTACAACTGACATGCATCGTCGTTCTCCCGCAAGAGTTGGTCCAAGTCAGCCCAGTCTTCATCCGTCAACTCGCCATTTGCGCCGGCCACCACGAAGTGGTGGATGCGATCAAACAGGTCGAGTTGTGAGCAGTATTCGCTGCTCATGGCTTCTTCTCCTCGTGCAGCCTCTTCTGGATGCACTCGAAAAGGGTCCGGCGAATCCGGTGCATGGCTTTTCGCGTGGTCGACGGAGTCTGCCCTAGTTCGGAGGCGACGTCTTTGATCTTCTGATGGCCCTGCAGGAATAGCCGCAGCAAATTGCGACTTGTTTCACTAAGCGTCTTCGCACACTCCATCAACGCGGAGACGCGTTCATCCCGGCCCGAAGAAGAAATCACGGTAGCGTTCCGCGACAGCCTTTCCAGCAATTCATCACTGAATCGTACGCGCCCTCGCTGGCAGCGTTTCCAATGCGCGCGGACCATGTAGTTGGCGACGGCGATCATCCAGGCGGCAAAATCCTCGTCGCGTCGAAACGAATCATACTGCTCCCACAAGCGGAGCTTGGTGTCCTGCAAGACATCTTCAGCGTCCTGCCACAAGGGGATCAATGCGTGGATGTATCCCGACAGTTGCCGCTCATGTTCCGCCAATAGGCAGACATACTCGCGGTATCGCAGGTCTTGGTGTTTTTCGTCAGGCTGTTTCATGCCGATCACTGCCAACAGTGTCCACAATATCTATCATGCTTCCACAGCTCGTGAACTGCAAACGTCGCAAGACGCAATGTGCGAAATCGGACGGTTCTCTCTTCCAACTACAAGTAAGCCGAACGGCTCGAAAACGCGGCATGCGAAATTGAATTTCCCCCAAAAACCCCCGTCGGCGGGGTTTTTCGCGAGGGTTCAATTGCGCGGAGTTGTGCAAGCAGGTTTTTCGAATGGTCAAAACGACGTTCCGAGCCGCGTCACGGTGACGGGTTCATGGTGCCTGCCAATCGCCCCGTCGGCCGGGCTATCACCACACGGGCTGAAATGCCGACAATCTGTAGGTTATGCTTCAGCATGACAAGACGTTGGCCGCCAATGTGTTATGCTAAAGCATAACCTACGGTGGTGAGAAATGGCGGGCTGGCCCACCCCCCACTGCGACATGGCGTTTGCGGCTGGCCGCGACGATTTCGGGAGGATGACATTCGACCGGAACGCTGCGTCCATCGGACGATAAGCGTTGATCCGTTGGGAAAAGGCGTGCGATTGGTTAAGCCAGACTCAATCAGCCAACCAGGCCGGCAGGCATACGTCTTTGCGGCGCGATTCGGGAACGACGTTGAGCTTCTCGATCTTGCCGTCGCGATAGACGCATTCGACCACCGTGCGCCGAGGCGCATGCAGCTTGAACGACACGTTCCAGTCCTTCGGCCATGCCGGTAGCACATGGATCGCATCGCCCGAGGCCGTCAGCAGCATGTGTTGAAGAGTGAGCTGAACGTTGCTTCCGTGATCTTGGTCCGGAACCCAATCGTAGTTCGGCCCCCACATCACGGGAAAACGATGCTGGGTATTCTTGCGGTCGACCTTCCCCTGCAAGAGTTGCCTTGCTTCGTCGGCGAGGCCCAGGATAGCGGCGCACTGGCCGTCGTATTGCCAACCGAACGACGCCTTCTCGATCCGGCGATGAAAGCTCTCGACGCCGTTCGCGAGATTTGGTCGACCGACGCCGACGACCTGGAATGGCCAGACGGCGTACAACTCCGGGTTCTCCACGTTGTTGCGTTGTGGGTTGTATTTTTCCGCCGGCAGCAACCACGTCGCTTCGTTCTCGCTGTGCGATGGCAACGGCGGCGCTGCCTCCTGGATTCTCTTCCACAGATCACGCTCGGCCGCCGGCGTCTTGTCGGCCTCGATGGCCAACAGCCGGCCCGATACGTCGTGCAACCCCGCAACGCTCGGCATGTCATTGACCACATCGAACCAATAGGTCTCGGCCGATTGGGTTGGGCTGATGACGAGCTTGCCGTTCGCGTCGCGCTCGAATCGCGAATCGTAATAACGCAGGACCTGATGGGCCATCGGGATCAATTCGTCGGCCAGAAACTCTTGGTCGCCGGTTTGCTCGTAATAGTTGAGCATCAACGCAACGAGCTCCAGGCCTTGCTGCCACGCATGACGCCAGTAGAGGCAAAGCACTTCGTTCGGTTCGTGACCGGTGCGGTCCCATCCGTAATCGCGGTTTGAACAGGTCCCAAAAATGGTCATTGTTTCGGGAAAACAGACGCCGTCGGCCTCATAGTAAAGTTTCGCCCGGGCGGTGCAAAACGGGAGTGCGTCCCGGTAGAGCCGAAACACCGGAGCCAGCAGATCATAATCGCCGGAGGCAATCATTGCGTAGTAGGGCAATCGCGTGTTCTGCCACCAGTAGCAATCGCCCCAGCGTCGCCAGTCGGGATTGAGGTCGGGGCCGTCGGAGTATTTCGGCTCGACCGTGAAGATCGAACCGTTGAACTTGATGGGGTAGTTCCCACGACCGCCGCACGCATTCACCCACCGCTGAAGGGCGTAGGCTTGCGTGATATCCGAGGTAACCGCCGGGTCGCCGCCGTCAACGACGATTCGGCTTCGATCCCAAAAGGAGTTCCACCAGGCGGCAGTGCGATCGGCCGCAGCCGCGGCATCCGCCTGTCGCAGGATATCGCTCGTCTCGCGTTGCCATTCGGCCGCCGTTTCGGTCTGCGCCGAGTGGGCGGCAATCGCCAAGGCAAAGTCCTTTACCGGCGTCTCGGACTTGAGTTCCGCAGGGCCGGCACCGACGAAACCGCGGCCCAACATCTGCCCGCCAAACGTGCGATTGATCAGCGGGTCGCGAACCAGCGACGCCAACGAATCCAGGCTCTGATGTTTTAGCGTCAATGGCACGCACGAATACGCGTTTCGATGGTACCACTGCACCGCGTTGGGCATGTCGGGACAAATCACGTCGGCGCTTTCCCAAACTTCGATCTCGGGAGGCGCATCCGACATCGTCCACGACGACTGGAACTCGCCGCCGGCGAGAA
>JAEWUR010000625.1 GCA_023397045.1 Planctomycetota bacterium | reverse complement strand
CGCCAACGACTGGGCCGAGATGTTGATGCGCATGTATCTGAACTGGGCCAAGGACAACGATTACGATACCGAGATCCTCGATCGGCAGGAGAACGAAGAGGCCGGGATCAACAGCGCAACCATCGCCATCCGAGGTCCGATGGCCTTCGGATATCTCAAGGGCGAAAGCGGAATCCACCGGCTCGTGCGGATCAGCCCGTTCAACGCCGAAGGCAAACGCCAAACGAGTTTTGCCGCCATCGACGTCTCGCCCGAAATCTCCGAGCAGGCCAGCATCGAGATCCCCGACAACGACATCGAAGAGCAGGTGTTTCGTGCGAGCGGTCCGGGTGGCCAACACGTCAACAAGACATCGAGCGCCGTCCGATTGATCCACCTGCCGACCGGCATCGCCGTGGCCTGCCAGAGCGAGCGAAGCCAGCACAAAAACCGTGCGACCGCCATGAAAATGCTCCGCGCGCGTCTGGCTCGCATCGAGGAAGACAAACGCGAGGCCGAACAGGCAGCCAAGTACAACCAGATGCCCAAAGTCGGGTTCGGCTCGCAGATCCGCAACTATTTCCTGCATCCCGACCAGCGGGTGAAGGACGCCAGGACCGGCTATAGCGAGGGCAATTTCCACAACGTGCTCGACGGCCACATCCAGGAGTTTCTCGACGCCTACCTCCGTTACCGAGCGGGAAAGGAATAGGGTGTCGCGGGCGGGGTTGCCCCGCGATTTCGCACTCTTGTATCAGGCTTGCCCCTGGTTGAAGAAAGTGATACATTACGCGCGCTATCGCCTGAAAAAAAGGAACAGTTGCCATGAACATCAACGACATCGACCTGGAAGCCCTCCAGCGCGACCTGGAAGAGTTCGCCCAACAGCAGCGGCAACGCGGCTGGTTCCGGCGCAACTGGCTTTGGTTCGTGCCGTTGTTGTTGATCGTCATCGTCGTGGGCGGCGGCGCCGGCATCTACTGGGCCATGTTCACGCGCATCCACAACCTCGAAATCTATCAGGCGGCCATGCACGACATCCAGGCCGATCCGGCCTTGGAAGAAGCGTTGGGCAAGCCGATCCGGTCGGCCAACTGGCCGCCGCCCGCCGCTCGACTCGAAGCCGACGAGCAGGACCTTCGCTGGAACATCGAAGGCCCCAAGGCCACGGCCAAGGCGCACGCCGCCGCGCGAATGATGCAGGGCAAATGGGAAATCGTCCAACTCGAAGTGAATCTGGCCGACGGGCAGCGCATCAACGTGGCCAGCAGCGGCGACAGTGAGGCCGAGGCGCCCACATTTACCGCGCCCTCGGGCGAATCGCCCACGACCGAGACGACCCCCACCGGTCCGCCGCCCGAAATCCACTTCGACATCCCCCCGGCCGACGATATGGGCAAATAGTCGTTGGCCTGCCGCCCAGCCCCAGTAGTCCCTGTTGCGGAAAACACGTAGGGTCCGCCCCGCGGACCATGAATAATCAGAAAATGCCGCAATGGTCCGCGAGGCGGACCCTACCAAGGTTGCGGCGGGACCTTTCCGCAGCAGAAGCTATTTGGACGCCCTACGTCCCGACCTTGTCTGAAAAAGCTCAACCTGCAAGGTTGATGATCCGATGGTAACGATACCGTAAGCGGGGGAATCTGCGCGCGGGCAATAATTGACAAGATGCGTAATGTGGGACATCTATTTAATGTGAGAACTGCGGGCCTTGATGGCGAAGATTAACGATTGCGCGGTTTTTGCCTTTTATGCCGAGGCAAGATTCGCAATAATCATGGGTGTCAGAACCCGCGGCATAGATATCGCCCCGGTGATGGAATAAGGAAGCCGTTTGTGAACATCTTATTGGCCACCAGCGAAGCGGTGCCATTCGCCAAGACCGGCGGTTTGGCCGACGTCTGCGGTGCATTGCCGATCGCGCTGGCCGAATTGGGCCATCAGGCGGCCGTCATCCTGCCCGCCTATCGACAGGTCCGATATTGCGGCCTGCCGATCGAGCGGTTGGGCATCGATTTCATCGTTCCGATTGGCAGCAAGATGGTCACCGGCCACCTGCTGCGCAGCACCTTGCCCGGCGGCAAGGCGCCGGTCTATTTGGTCGAGCAGGATCAATACTTCGACCGCGACGAACTGTACAACGTCGACGGGAAAGACTATGCCGACAACTGCGAACGATTCGTCTTCTTCAACCGGGCCGTGCTCGAAGCCATCCGGTTGCTCGATCTGTCGGTCGACGTGTTGCACGTCAACGATTGGCAGACCAGCCTGATCCCGGCCTACTTGAAGATCGAATACAACTCGGTGCCGCGATACTCGAACATCGCCAGCCTGCTGACGGTCCACAACCTTTCCTATCAGGGCCAGTTCTGGCACTGGGACATGTTGCTGACCGGGCTGGACTGGAAATATTTCAACTGGCACCAGATGGAGTTCCACGGCAACCTGAACCTGCTGAAGACCGGAATGGTCTTCTGCGACTCGATCAACACGGTCAGTCCGCGTTATGCGCAGGAGATCCAGAGCAGTCCCTTGGGTTGCGGGCTGGAGGGCGTGCTGCAATATCGGCAGAAGGTGCTCTCGGGCATTCTCAACGGCATCGACACGAACGAATGGGATCCGAAGCGCGATCCGCATTTGGCGGCCAATTATGATGCTTCGACGTTCGAGAAGGGCAAACCGCTCTGCAAGGCCGCCCTGCAGAAAATGCTTGGCCTGCCGGTGGAACCCAGCGCGCCGTTGGTGGGAATCGTCGGCCGGCTGACCGATCAGAAGGGTTTTGACCTGGTGGCCGACGTCATGCAGCGCTGGCTGCAAAACAGCGACGTGCAATGGGCCATCTTGGGCACGGGCCAGCCGAAATATCACAAACTGCTCGAAACCCTGGCCAACCGTTTTCCGCAACGCGTGGCCCTGCGACTCGAATTCTCGAACGCCTTGGCCCATCAAATCGAGGCCGGGGCCGACATCTTCCTCATGCCGAGCCGTTTCGAGCCGTGCGGGCTCAATCAGCTCTACAGCCTGCGTTATGGCACGGTGCCGCTGGTCCGCGCGACCGGCGGACTGGCCGACACGATCACCGGTTACGACGCGCAGCTACAGAATCCGTCGGCCAACGGGTTCGTGTTCCAGGAATGCAGTGGGCTGGCCCTGAGCGAGACGCTGCGTCAAGCGACCGAGGCGTATCGTCGGCCCGAGGTCTGGAAGAGACTGATCGCGGTCGGGATGAACCAGGATTGGTCGTGGAGCCGCAGCGCGAAGCAATACGTCGAGCTTTATCAGAAGACGATGGAGCGAAGGAACGCCGGAACAACTTGATGTGTGCGGGCGGGGGCTTCCCGAATCGGAGGCTTCCCGTTCGCGTCCGCTTTTTTTCTCAAGGTGAAGGATCGCCATGCACGAAGTCGCGTTATCTTTTTTTTGGCATCAGCATCAGCCGTACTACCCCGACGACGTCGCCAAGGAAAACCCGATGCCCTGGGTCCGTTTGCACGGAACCAAGGACTATTGGGGCATGGCGATGCTGCTGAAGGAAACGCCTGAGTTCCACGCCACGATCAATCTGGTGCCGAGTCTCTTGCAGCAGTTGACGGCCTACACCGACGAAGGCCACCAGGACACGCACCAGCGGGTGTCGAATCTGCCGCCCGACGGTCTGAGCGAAGAAGACATGTTCTATCTGTTGGACAACTTCTTCATGGTCCATCCGGACC
>JAEWUR010000094.1 GCA_023397045.1 Planctomycetota bacterium | reverse complement strand
GAAGAAGCTTTCTCGGGAGAAGGGTTTTGTCGTTCCCGAGTCGATGCTCGATGTGCGCGATTATTGCAGCGGCCGCGACTTCGCGCCGTCGTCGTCGACGGGTCTCGACCGTATGAAGTCGGTCGTTCGCGACGATTTCGGTGCGCAGATCGGCATCTGGGGCAGCCTCGAACGCGCGCCGAACACGGACGCCGAGAGCTACGACCTTACGATCCGATGCGTCGATTTTTCGACCGAACCGCCGACGACGATTTTCGAATCGACGTCGCGGACCAAATCGGTCAGCGAGATTCCGCACGTCCACGTCAAACAACTGGTCGATGCGCTCAGGAACGAGAATCGCGAGAGTCTTGCGGCGACGGATGCCTCGGCCGACAGTCATGCCGCCGATGGGCCTAACTTGCTTGTCGGCGATTTCGAACGCGGCGACGGAGGCGTCCCGGAGGGGTGGGAGAGCGTCTGTGGGCAGCAGCGCGAACCGCTCGGCCGATTGGTGCAATGGACGGCCGAGCAAGGCCATCCGGAGAATCGCGTCGTGCGATTCACGCTCGACCGGCAGGTTGCTGAGAACGAAGGCTTGATGTACTACAGCGATTTTTTCCCGGTGGAGGAGGGGGCGAAATACCAGTTCCAATGCCGCTGGCGATCGAACGGACCGGCCGCCAAGGTGTTTATCAAATGCTACGACGAGGTCAACGGTCAGCGGCGCGAGGTCTATCGCAGTCAGCAGAAACTCGGCGATCCGACCGATTCGTGGACCTGGAGCACGCATTCCGAAGATTTTACGCCGAAGCACACAAAATACACGCCGCGTTGGGGGCGCGTCATGCTTTATGCTTATGTTGTTCCCGGCGAAGTCGAGTTCGACGACGTTGCAGTCCGGCAGATTGCCGCGCCTCCCACCGACGCGAAACCCAAGGTGCGGCGTCATTCGACGGACACGAAGATTACGATCGACGAAATGGAAGAAAACGAGCGGCGCAGTCGGGCAATCGAAAAGTCGCCGTGATCGCCGCGCGGGTTTTTTTGCGGCCGACGGCGCGACGGCCCTACGTGGATCGACGAAGACCGAGTATACTGGAACGCTATGCCTCACGACGACTACACACGCGACGATTTCGGCGCTAACCCGCTGATGTTTTATTACGAGGTCACCTTGGCCTGCGACCTGGTGTGCAAGCACTGCCGCGCGTCGGCCCAGGAGAAGCCGGACGAGGGCGAGCTCTCGACCGATCAGGCCAAGACGCTGCTCGATCAGATCGCCACGTTTCCGCGCCGGCCGATGCTGGTGCTCACCGGCGGCGATCCGTTGAAACGCGCGGATCTCTTCGAGTTGATCGGGCATGCGCGATCGGCCGGGTTGCATGTTGCCTTGACGCCGTCGGCGACGCCGCTCGCGACGTTCGACGCGTTCGAGCGAGCCAAGCGTGCCGGCGTGCAAGGGTTGGGGATCAGTCTCGACGGCGCCGACGCGACGACCCACGACGCCTTTCGCGGTTGGGAGGGCAGCTTTCGGCGCACAATGGAGATGCTCGAAAACGCCCGGCGGCTGTCGCTGCCGGTGCAGGTAAACACGACGATCACGCGCCGCAACGTCGATCAGGTCGATGCGATGGCCGAACTGCTCGCTTCGCAAGGCATCATGATGTGGTCGGTTTTTTTCCTTGTGCCGGTCGGCCGTGGGATTGAGGAACAACGCATTGCCGGCGACGAGTATGAGACGGTGTTCGCGCGGCTTTGGCATCATGCGCAGCGGCAGCCCTACTCGATCAAGACGACCGAGGCCCCGCACTATCGCCGGTTCGTGCTCCAGCAGGGCGGCGACCCGTTGGCCGGACCGGGCGCAAGGACCTTGGAGGTTGGCGAGAAGAGCGAACAGCATGGCCATGCCCGGCGTGCCCCGTTGGGCGTCGGTGACGGCAAGGGGATCATGTTCGTCAGCCACACCGGCGAGATTTATCCGGCCGGTTTCCTGCCCGTCTGCTGCGGTCGCTTTCCGAACGATTCGGTCGTCGAGACGTACCAGAATCATCCGGTCTTTCTGGCCCTACGCGATCCCGATCGGTTCAAGGGCCGGTGTGGAATCTGCGAGTACCGTCAGGTCTGCGGCGGCAGTCGCGCTCGGGCTTACGCCGTGACGGGTGATTATTTGGAAACCGAGCCCGATTGCGTGTACGTGCCATCGTAGTCATCTCGCTCCGCGAGATGTCGGGCATCTTGCGGAGCAAGATGAGTACAATCGCCAAGATCAGCACGGTCGCCGCCAAGATTACTACAGGCTATGTGGCATAAGGGTCTACGAAGAATGCAAACAACAGTCTTCGTGACGCGAACCGCCCCCGTCCCCCTGCTCACTTTCCCACGCAGAAACGGCTGAAAATGCGATCCAATACGTCGTCGGTGTAGACTTCGCCGACAACTCGGCCGAGCTCGACAAGTGCCGCGCGGAGTTCGGCGGCGGCGAGTTCTTCGAGGCCATCGGCGGCCACATGTCGCGCGCTCCGCAGGCACTCGCCGGCATGTTGAAGTGAGTCGGCGCAACGGATGGCCGTGCCGACGACGATATCGCCGGCCTGGTTTTGCATCGATAACAGTCGGCGGTGCAGCAGATCGCGCAATGCGACGATTCCCGACCCTGTCGCGGTGCTGGTTTCGACGTCGGCGGCCGGGCAATCCCCATGTCGCGGCATATCGCACTTCGTCAACACAACCACTTGCCGAGCAGGATCCAGCTTGGCGAACCATTCACGTTCGTTGGCATCCAACGGTTGCGAGGAATCGATGCACAGGAGCACGAGATGGGCGGCGCGACGTTGTTCGGCCGTCGACGACTCGGCCAACTCTTCAATTTCAAATGGTGTCGGCCGTCCGACGGGTGGTTGCTTGTCCTTCCTGCCCCTGCTCGTCCCGGCCGTGTCGATCAATCGGCATTTCACACCGTCGAAATCGAGATCGGCAGTCAAGTAGTCGCGCGTTGTGCCGGGATGTTCGGAGACCAGTGCGGTTCGATCGCCGACCAGCGAGTTAAACAGGCTGCTTTTGCCTGCGTTCGGTCGGCCGACGAGCACCACGCGGAGATGTTCGGACGAGTCCGAGCGAGAGGCCATCTGCCGGTGGATCGTCTCGATGGTTTGCTCGGCCTCGGCAAGCCGGTCGAGCAATTCGTCGCGCGTGATAAACGCCAGGTCTTCGTCGGCGAAGTCGAAGCCTGCTTCGAGATGGGCCAGCAGGTCGAGCAGCGTGTCACGCAGTTCGTGCAACGGCCGGGCAAGTCCGCCGGCCAACTGGCTTAACGCCGTATGCAGTGAATCCGAGTCATTGGCGTCGATGACGCCCAAGACGGCCTCGGCCTGGGTCAGATCGATCCGTCCGGCCAGAAAAGCCCGGAGGGTGAACTCGCCCGGCATGGCCAATCGTGCGCCGGCGGAGCAAATCGCTTGCAGAAGCATTTCCAGCAACGGCGGCGATCCGAGCGTGTGGATTTCGGCCACGCTTTGGCCCGTGTAGCTTCGGCCGACGGGCCATGTGTAGAGATCGCAAGGCAGCGGAGAATGAAGGTTGGGAAGACGCAACGTCGCGGAGACGTTGGCAGGCAAATCCGCCCTCACCCCCTGACCCTCTGCCAATGGGAGAGGAGAGGAGATGACTTGCGTCACGCACTCGATCGCGTCCGGGCCGCTGATGCGCACGATGCCGCGCGCGGCGCCGCCCGGCGCGGAAGCGATTGCGGCAATGGTGTCATCCAGCGGATACATGGGCAATGGGAGATGTTGGATGGCGGATGGTGCATGGCTCCTTCAAACCATCCGCCATTCTACATTCTCCATCCGCCATCGGAAACTAGTTGCCCTTCGATCGCGACTTGCCGTTGCCAGGCTTGGGCTTGATCTCGCGTTTCGCGTTACCGCCGGTCGGAGGCGTTGTCTTCGGCAGGAATTTCCGTTCGGCCAAACCCCAGAGGCTCGACGCGATGAAATAGATGCACAGACCGCTGGCCACCTTGAAGAACAGCTAGCCCATGAAAATCATCATGTAC
>JAEWUR010000600.1 GCA_023397045.1 Planctomycetota bacterium | reverse complement strand
TGGCCCATGCTGGCAAGATCGCGCAGGCCCGTTTGATCGTGCGGAAGAGATAGCTGACAGGAGCGAGTCATGGCCGATTGTTGTTGCAAAAAATCGGACGACGCGTGTTCGGGCAAAGACCCTTGCGCCTGGTTTGGGCACATGATCCAACATTGCCACGAATACGCCGTGTCGGCAAAGCAGTCGGGCCGACCGATCGTCGGCATCATGTGCGAGTACACGCCGCGCGAGTTGATCATGGCGGCCGGCGGCGTCCCGGTGTGCCTGTGCGGCGGATCGGCCGACACGATCCCCGCCGCCGAACAGCACCTGCCGGCCAACCTTTGCCCGCTGATCAAGTCGACCTACGGCTACCACGTCTTGCGCAACAACCCGTTCCTGGAAATGGCCGACCTGGTCGTGGGCGAGACGACCTGCGACGGCAAGAAGAAGATGTACGAGTTGATGGCCGAGTCGCGGCCGATGTATGTGCTCGAATTGCCGCACGGCAGCGACAGCGCCCAGGCCATGCAGTATTGGATCCAGGAACTCCGGCGATTCCGCGATTTCCTTTCCGAAACATTCTCGACCGAAATCTCCGATGGCAAGATCCGCGAGGCGATCCAAACGCTGAATCGCGAACGCGCCCTGCGGCGAGAGGTCGCCGACCTGATGCGCGGATGCCACCCGCCGCTGAGCGGTCGGCAGGTGCTCGAATGCAAGAGCAGCATCTGGGGCATGCCCGACGCCATGCGAGAATATCAACGCGTGCTCGACGTTTTCCGCGGACAATCGGGCAACGGCAACGGGCAGGTGCGCGTCATGATGACCGGCGTTCCGATGGTCCACGGCGCCGAGCGAGTTCTGGACATCGTCGAGCAGAGTGGCGGGCTGGTCGTCGCCATGGAAAGCTGCACGGGAGTGAAGCCCGTGTTGGAAGATGTTGACGAATCGGCCGACGATCCGATCCTCGCGCTGGCCGAGAAGTATTTTCACTTGCCTTGCTCGGTGATGACGCCCAACAACCGGCGGCTCGACGTGCTGCGGCAATTGGCCAACGGCTATCGGGCCGAGTGCGTCGTCGAACTGGTCTGGCAGGCGTGCCTGACCTACGACGTCGAAGCCCAGCGCGTCAAACGTTTTTCCGAAGAGCAACTGGGGCTGCCGTACCTTCACATCGAGACGGACTATTCGCCGTCCGATTCAGCCCGAATCGCATTGCGCGTCGA
This sequence comes from Planctomycetota bacterium, assembly GCA_023397045.1. Lineage (GTDB taxonomy): Bacteria > Planctomycetota > Planctomycetia > Pirellulales > Thermoguttaceae > JAEWUR01. Next base: position 1,734 of record JAEWUR010000600.1, on the reverse strand, counting down.
GGCGTTATTGGAGACGGTCCGCGGCAATCGGGCGGCCAAGCCGTAGTGGGTTTCGTGTGAAGACCATCGCCTACGTCAGCCCGTTCGTCCCGGCCGAGTGGATCGCGGCACACGGTCTCGTGCCGCATCGGCTGCGGCTCGGCATGACCTCGGGCGAAACACTGCCCGCCGCTCGTGGCGTTTGTCCGTATGTCGAAGCGCTGCTAAAGGCGGTTCAATCGGGCCTCGACGCAACGGCGCTGGTGCTAACGACTGTCTGCGACCCGATGCGTTACACGGCGTCGTTGATCGAATCTCGCGGCGATTGTCCGACGTTCTTGCTCAACGTGCCTTCGACGTGGCAATCGCCGGCGGCTCGCCGATTTTTTGGCGAAGAGTTGCGGCGGCTTGGACGTTTTTTGATCGAACACGGCGGCAACGCGCCCGACGGAGGAAAATTGGCCGACACGATGCGCGATTTCAATGACCGGCGCTACGGATCGGCGTCGGAGAACAACCCGACAATGATTACGGCGAACAACGGCATCCCGGTTGCGCTGGTCGGTGGGCCGTTGATGGAGACGGACGTTGCGATTCACGCGATGATCGAACGGGCCGGAGGCCGTGTGGTTCTCGATGCAACGGAGAATGGCGAGCGGACCCAACCGCGACCATTCGACGCCGCGCGGCTGGCGATCGAGCCGTTCGAGGAATTGATCGACGCCTATTTTGACATCCCCGACCCATTCCGGCGGCCGAACACACGTTTTTACCACTGGTTCGCGGCCGAGCGCACTGCGCGAAACGTGCGGGGAGTCATTTTGCGCCGCTATATTTGGTGCGATCTTTGGCATGCGGAACTGCGCCGCGTGCAGGAGACGGCCGGGCTGCCCGTTTTGGAATTGGATGTTGGGCCCGATGACCTTGCCTCGCCGAACCGCTTGCAAGGTCGAATCGAAGCCTTTTTTGAAACGCTGCCATGAACGAACTGCCGCGGAAAATCGATTTCGACGCATGGGACGGCCGCTACGCCGAGTTGCTCGCCCGGGGGTTGCGCGAGCCTGACTACGGCGGTCCGCTACGACGACATCTCGACGACGGCGACCGGCGGCTTGTGCGATTGCAGACCGACAACTCGGCGGCTGCGTTGCGGCTGTGGAACTTGTTGCTTTCGGAAGAGGATCGGCTGCATCGTTGCGTCGAACAGGGCCGGCGGCTCGTCGGCACGATGAAAGACCTCGGCACTGTGCCCGTCATGGCCTACTCGCTCGACAACCTCACGGCGTTCTATCCCGACGGCGCGTGGTGGCTGCCCTGTTTGCTGGAATGCAACGAGGGATTGCTGGAAATCGCCGATTCGCTGGGCGTCGACGATTCGTTTTGCCCGGTGCGCGCGATGCTCGGGGCGTTTGTCGCCAAGAACCGTTTTCCGATCCCCGGTTTGTTGACGTGCAGCGTCGGGGCCACGTGCGACGACTTCTCGGCCATCGCGCAGCGGCTCGAATCGCTCGGGTTTCCGATTCTTTGGTGGGAGATTCCGCATCGACGCCGGCCCGACGCGAATGAAACGGCCGTCGAACTGCCCGGCGGCTTTTGGGCGACCACCGAACAGGTCGCGCTGGTCCAATCGGAATTGAATCGCGTGCGACAGGCGCTGGAAGAGTATGCCGGGCAACCGCTGACCGAAGAAAAACTCGCCGCGGGCGTCGAAAAGGCCAATCGCGTGCGGCGGGCCATTACGGAATTGCGCGAGAC
>JAEWUR010000574.1 GCA_023397045.1 Planctomycetota bacterium | reverse complement strand
CGCGGCGGACGTTTTGTTACCGCAAAGGATCTCGCGGCGGAGTATTCATGAAAGCAACGAACATGCTGAAGGCGCTGGCCAAGGCCGGAAAACGGGCGCACTGGGTGGGCGACGCCGATGCCGGCGTCATTGTCGGCCTCGACCTCGAAGGGCGCTGGTTCGCCGTGCTCGATGGCGAGGTCGTCCACCGCGTGAACCCCGAAGCCGTCGCCGGCCAGTGTACGCGAGAGCGATACCTCAATCCCGGCGGCGACGGACTCTGGCCCGCGCCCGAGGGCACCGCCCTCGGATATCAGTACTCGACCGGCACGTGGCGCGTGCCGCCGGGACTTTGCGCGGCGCGATATCGGGTAACGCAGTCAGCCAAATCTCGCGTCACGATCGCCGCGGAAGTCGATCTCGTGAACAGCCGAGGTCGCGGCATTCCAACCGTGTTCCAGCGACACATTGAAATCGTTCCCGGGAAACACTCCGTCACGGTGAATGTCGCCGAAAGCATCACCTACATCGGCGGCACAGCGTTGCGACGCACCGATTGTCTGTTGGCCCCGTGGACGCTCAGTCAATTTGACAGCGGGCCGGGATGTGAGGTCGTTTTTCCGTGCATGCGAAAGGCGTCCGTCTGGGATCTTTACGATGATCCCAGCGATTCGCAGCGAGAATGGGACGACGGTTTATGCCGCGCTCGGACGGACGGCTCGCAGCGCTACCAAATCGGCATTGGGGCAGAGGCGCCCTGGATCGAGTTTCGCGACCCGCGGCGTGGTTTGGTGGTGCGGCGCAAGGCCGGTCCGCTTGCGACAGGCCAGTCCTACATCGACATCCGGGACGCCGCGCCGGATACGCTCCCGAGCAAGAAGGCGGTTCGCTACAGCGTCTATGGCGATACGGCCGGCTTCATGGAGATTGAAGCCGCAGGCGGCTGCCCTGCCGTCACGCGGCCGAATACCGAGATGAGTTTGAACGTCAGCACACGGTTCGCAAAGACTTAGCCCAAGCAAAACACGACCATCATGGAACAGTTCATCGGAATCCTTATGCTTGCGGCGGGCGGCCTTTCCTCGGCCAGCTTCTACGTTCCGTCGTACAAGGTGAAGAAGTGGTCGTGGGAAACCTATTGGATCACGCTGGGGTTCGTCGCCTGGATGATCATGCCGACGGTCGCCGGGTTGATCACAACGCCCGATCTTTGGGGTATTCTGCGTGCAAGCCCCGTCGCGAGCATGGCATGGGCCTATGTGTTCGGCGCGCTCTGGGGATTCGGCGGTTTGATGTGCGGACTGGCCCTGCGCTACCTCGGCCTGTCGCTTGGACAGTCGATTTCGCTGGGCGTCTGCGCCATCGTCGGAACGCTGGTGCCCGCCGCGATCGAAGGAAAGCTCGGCCTGCTGCTCTCCACGATCCCCGGCGCTTTCGTTCTGCTGGGATTCGTCGTCTGCCTGGCCGGCATCGCATTGTGCGGCTATGCGGGCATGCTCAAGGAGCAGCGACTTACGGACGCCCAGAAGAAAGCATCCGTCAAGGAATTCGCCCTGTTCAAAGGCATTGCCGTTGCCGTCTGCGGCGGCATCCTTAGTGCGAGCATGGCGTTTGCCTTCACCTCCGGCGTGCCAATTGCCGACGAAGCGATGAGAGCCGGTACGGTGGAGGTCTTCAAGAACATGCCCATCTTGGTTCTGGCGTTGGCCGGCGGATTCACGACCAATTTCATCTCCACGATGATCATCACCGCGAAGAAAAAGGCGTTCGGCGATTATGTCATTCGGCCGAGGAGCACGCTGTTGTTGAACTATTTCCTGGCCGCCATCAGCGGCGTATTATGGTACGGGCAATGGTTCTCGTTCGGCACCGGCAAAACGAAGATGGGTGATTACAGCTACGCCGGCTGGAGCATCTTCATGGCCGCGATCATCATCTTCAGCAATTTCTGGGGCCTCTTCCTCGGCGAATGGAAACTCGTCGACCGGCGAACACGTGTGTATTTGTGGCTCGGCATCTTCGTACTCATCGTGTCGGTCATCATGATCGGCGTTGGCGATGGATTGGCTCGCCTCACGTAACCGGGGGCTTGTTTCACACAAGATGGTTGTTTTCGAAGGGAACATAGTCATGCGAAAGACGTTATTCCAGTTTGTGCTGCTGTCGATCTGCTTGTCGTCGATGTGTGACGGCCATGCGATGGCGACCGATCTGCCCGAAGGCAGCGCCCCAGCGCCGCTTGTGAATCGATGGTTCCCGAGCCGGGTGCATGAATTCGTTTGGCGCAACTGGAATATCATCGACACGGCCAAGCTGGCGAAGATCCTCGGCACGACGGTCGAGAATGTCGAGGCTCTGGCAGCGTCGATGGGGTTGCCGCCTGCCACCTCGGCGCCGCCCGAGATGAAGACCCGCGGCTACATCACCCTCATTCGGCGAAATTGGCATCTTCTGCCCTATGACCAACTCCTGGATCTTCTGGAGATGACGCCGGATCAACTGGCCGTCACGTTGCGAGAAGACGATTTCCTGTGGCAGAAGCTTGGAGGTCTGAAGCCGAAGTGCGAACCGTTGCACTACCAACAGCCGGACGAAACAGCGCAACGTCGGGCGGCAGAGATCAAACAGGTGGTGGAAGAAACGTTTGGCGACAAGTTGCGTGGCCCGGCCGAACCGCGTTTCGAGTTCGTGAATCGCTTCCGCGATCCGTCTCCCTCGGTTGCGTCCGGCACATCCCATGACAATCAGGACCCGTCCCCTCGCTTCATCTATTCCTATCTGGCGTTATATGGCGACCCGCTCATGGATCCGACGCTCGGCTCTTTTCCCGAGGGTCTGCTGCAACGGCTTTCGGCAGTGGGCGTCAACGGCGTCTGGTTGCACGTCGTACTGCGCGATCTTGCGCCGGGCGGCGACGCGTTTCCCGAGTTTGGAGCGGGGCATGAGC
>JAEWUR010000501.1 GCA_023397045.1 Planctomycetota bacterium | reverse complement strand
ATCGTGATCTGCCCGATAGCGACATCTTGGAGTTGCAGGCGATTCGCGCGGGCGACTTGTTCCTCATGGCCGTGCCCGGCGAACTCTACGTCGAAATCGGCCGGAAATTGCAGGAGATCTCCCCGTTTCGCCATACTTTGATCGCCGGCTACTCGAACGGGATGCTCGGCTACCTGTGTACGAGGGCATGGCAAGAAAAAGCCGGGGCCCAGGAGAAGTTCATCAGTTTGCGGCTCCGATCGCTCCGTGCCGATACGGAGGAGGTGATTTACCGAACGGCGTCGGAACTGTTCGAGCGTGTGAAATGAACAATCGTAAAGGAGCAACCGTGAACGCCAAAAGGCTCTTGATAACGCTCGGATTGACGCTGTGCCTGTATGGAACGCTGGTGAGCCCGAGAAACGCTTGCGCCGCCCTCTTCGTCGGCGGCGACAAACAACTGTTTATTGACGAGCAGTTTTTCGCTCAAAAATCGGGCATCGCCTTGAAAGTCAATCCGTTGACCAACGTGCAACAGGTGTTGGCTCCCGATCCGAATCGGCCGTGGGAGGCGAACCGGATTTCGGCGGGCAACACGGTGATCGACGACAATGGACAAATCAAGCTGTACTACGACGCCATCGCTCCGTCGGGCGCCAACGACCGCAGCCGCTGGCTTTGCTACGCCGTCTCCAACGACGGCGTCAATTTCGAGAAACCGAACCTCGGCAACATCTCCATCAACGGCGCGGACACCAATATCGTGTTGCCAACGTCACCCGATATCGCATTCGAGCCCGGCAATGTCTTTCTGGATACGAATCCGAATTGCCCCGCCGCGGAACGCTACAAAATGGTCGGAACCTTTGACCGCCTCACGGCGATGGCCTACTCGGCCGATGGACGCAACTGGACCTCTTACAACAATCCGTCGTTCCGTCTCAGCGACACGACCAACGTCGCCTATTATGATAACAACATCGGACGCTACGTCGGCTGGGTGCGATCCTGGGAATTCGGCGAATATCAAGGCCGGCGTCAAGTTTCACGCTGTGAATTCGACGACGTGACGAATTGGGGCACGGAAACCATGGTGCTTTCTCCCATCGCCGAGGACAGCCCCAACCTCGATCCCGCCGTATTCAGCGGCATGGATTTTTATGCCGGCGGCGTTCAACTCTACCAAGGAGCGCCGAACGTCTATATCGGAATGCCTTCGGCCTACTACCATTACTTGCCGGAAGTGGCACAAGAACGCTCCGAATGGGGACTTCGCAACGTCAACAACGACGGACCGATCGAGGTCCAACTCGTCACCAGCCGCGACAGCCTCAACTGGTATCGTCCCGAGCCGGGCAAAGCGTTCATCCCGTGCGGACCCGACGGATCATGCGACGACGGTGAAACCTACGTCGCCGGCGGAAGCAACCTCATCTATCGCGGCGACGAAATCTGGGTTTACTACACCGCCGCGCCGTTCACCCACGGCGACTACGCCACCACCGAAAACCTGGCGCTCGGGTCGGTCATGCGCGGCGTCATGCGACTCGACGGATTCGTCTCAGCCGATGCCGGCCCCGAAGGTGGCGAGTTCACCACGCCCGAAATCTCGTTCTCCGGCCGTCATCTCGACTTGAACGTCGATGTCGCCGACGGCGGATACTTGAAAGTGGAGTTGCTACATCCCAATGGGGCGCTCATCGACGGATTTTCCATGCTGGATTGTGATCCGATCGTCGGCGACCACATTGCCGGGCGCGTCTCGTGGAACGGCCAAAGCAATCTATCGTCCATCATGGGGGAAACGATAATCATGCGGTTCCAAATGGCGGACGCAAAACTTTACGCCTTCCAATTCACCACCGCGCCGGAGCCGAGTTCGCTGGCCATTCTCGGCATCGCTATAGCGATGCTCCTGCTCTACCGTTCGACTCGGATCAAGATGACGAAATATCGCAGAAATGTAACGCAATAATCAATTGACGTACGGAATGCGTCGGACCATCATTGGAAGACATGAGAGATACTATCTCCATGAAGCGCCCGATCACAGTCACCCCCCATGAGTAACCCGCCATGCTTCATCGTCAACCTGCACGCATCCTGTTGATCATTTTGCTTGCCGCGGCCGGTGCCGCGGCTTTCGCGGAGTCGAGGCCCGAGCCCCTCCAATTCGGCAATCGCAAACAGCTCTTCATCGACGATCTGTTTTTCGCAGAAAAAAGTGGCATCTCGCTCTCGATCCATCCGCCCGTCAAGGATGCTCGACCCGTGCTCGTCCCCGAGACCGGCAACCCTTGGGAAGCCAACCGGATATCAGCCGGCAACTCGGTTGTGGATGACAACGGCGAAATTCGCATTTATTACGATGCCATTTCGCCTTGTCCTTTCGATTACGACAAACGGAAACGCTGGCTTTGCGTTGCGGTTTCCAAGGATGGGATCCATTTCGAGAAACCCAAGCTGGGCATCGTCCCGTTTGACAACCGCACGGATACCAACATCGTCTGGCCGCCGAAACTGGACAATTCCCACGAGCCGGGCAACGTATTCATCGACACGAATCCCCAATGCCCGCCCGAGGAACGCTACAAACTGGTCGGCACCTGGGAAGGCAAAACCCGAATGGCGTTTTCCGCCGACGGGCTCCATTGGACAGCCTATCCCAACCCGTCGTTTCGCAACAGCGACACGACCAACGCCGTCTGCTTCGACAATCTGCTCGGTTGCTACGTGGGCTGGGCCCGTTTCAATCAGCATTTTGGCCCGGAAGGAAACGACGGTCAGCGGCAAGTTGCCCGATGTACGTTTTCCGACCCAAGAGACAACTGGGGGGCGGAAACAGCCGTGTTCCACGCCGATGAGGAAGACGTTCGGCATCTCGACAAGACGCTATTCAGCGGCATCGATCACTATTGCGGCGGCGTAAACGTCTATCAGCCCGCACCGGGCGTCTATTTCGGGATGCCAGCGGCTTATTATCATTTCCACAAGGATGTCTCGTTGCGTCGCGGGCGAGGCGGCACGCGCAGTCCCGGCAACGACGGCAACATCGAGGTCCAACTGATCACAAGCCGCGACGGCATCCACTGGAATCGACCTGAACGCGGGAAACCCTTCATCCCACGTGGCCCCGACGGCTCGTGGGACTATGGCATGACCTACGTCTGCGGCGGCAGCAATCTGGTCTATCGCGGCGACGAGGTCTGGCTCTATTACTCGGCCCAGCCGTTCACCCACGGCGACTATGCCTTGGACAAAAAGGAGGCCCTTGGGTCCGTCATGCGCGCCGTTTCGCGTTTGGACGGATTCGTCTCAGCCGATGCCGGCATGGATCCAGGTGAGTTCACCACCCCCGCGATGGTCTTCGACGGAAAACAGTTGATGCTGAACGTCGATACCGGCGGCGGGGGACATCTCCGCGTCGAATTGCAGGACGAGAACGGCAAACCAATTGACGGCTTTGCCTTGGGCGATTGCGATGTGATCAACGGCAACTATATCCGGCAAACGGTATCCTGGAAGGGACAAAGCGACCTGTCGGTACTCGTCGGCAAACCGATTCGGATGCACGTGCAAATGCGAAGCGCGAATTTATATTCGTTCCAATTCACTAATCCGTAAGAGAGGATGCACAGGATGTCTGCTCGGAGCATCAGCGAGACCAACACCACGATTTTGCACCATCGACTCCGACCAACGGACGCCGGAAAGTCGCCGTCGACTCGCAACCGCGTCGAACAAATCGTTGTGGCGTTCAAAACCCACTTTGACATCGGCTATACCGACCTGGCCCGAAACGTCGTCGAGCACTATCGCACGTTGATGATCGACAAGGCCCTCGACGTTTGCGAGGCATCGACGAAGACCAATTCGCCGCATCGGTTCGTCTGGACGTTGCCCGGCTGGCCGATGGCCCAGATTCTTTGGCCGGGGCAAACGCCCGACCGTCGCCATCGCATCACCACGGCCATTGACAAGGGGCAGTTGGTTTGGCACGCCCTGCCGGCGTCGCTCCACACCGAATCCATGGAACTGGAGGACATCGTCCGGGGTTTGCGATTCTCCTCGGACCTGTCCCGGCAACATGGCGTTCCGCTCCCGCGCGATTCCAAGATGACCGACGTGCCGTCGCATTGCTGGATTGTGCCGACGTTGCTGAAGCACGCCGGAGTTGATTTTCTGCATATAGGCTGCAACGAAGCAAGCGCCTCGCCCGACGTCCCGCCGCTCTTCTGGTGGGAAGGCCCCGATGGATCGAGGCTTTTGACGATGTATACCGCGGGGAATTACGGGACAGGTCTTAAGGCGCCGAACGACTGGCCCTGCAAAACGTGGTTGGCATTGATCCACACGTCGGACAACCACGGCCCGCCCTGCCCGGAGGAATTGCAGAAACTGGCCAAACAGGCCCGCGATGAAATGCCGGGCGTCCCTCTCCGATTTGGCCGGCTTTCGGATTTCGCCGACGCGATTTTGCGAGAGAATCCCGCGTTGCCCGTGATTCGAGCCGACATGCCCGACACGTGGATCTACGGAATTGGCTCGATGCCGGCGGAAACCGCATTGGCCCGGCGCTGCCGCCCCCGGATCGGTGACTTGGAATTGCTCGGCACGCTTCTGGGGCTTTGGGGCATCAACGCGCCCAACGTCACAAAGACGGTCGCCGACGCCTATGAAAACAGCCTCATGTTCGGCGAACATACCTGGGGCTATTGCATGATCGACAGCATCCAGTGGCACTACGGCGACGATTGGCAACGTGCCCGAGCCAACGGACAACATGCGGTGGTCGAAGAATCGTGGGCCGAAAAGGGAGACAATGTCCGCACCCTCGCGCGATGCGTCGATCCCGCGATCGGTCGAAACATGGCGTTGCTCGCTCAGGCCGTCCGAGTGACAGGACCGAGAATCGTCGTGTTCAACCCCTTGCCCTGGGCATGCGACCGTCTGGTCCAACCGAAATCGGGGGACGAATCTCGCAACGGCAAGCACTCGCCATCGGCGCCGTCGGCAACGAAGCCGGCATTCCTGCGAGACGTCGATACCGGCGAAATCATCGGTGCCGAGATGTCCGAAGACAAGCGGCCCGCGTTTGTCGCTCGCAACGTTCCTCCCCTCGGCTATCGGACCTACGTCCCTGCCGACACGTGTTCGCTCCCCGATCGTAGACGCAATTCGAGCGACGATTCATTTCTGGAAAACGAGTTTTTCCAGATACGGGTCAATGCCGCTCGCGGAACGATCGACTCGTTAATCGATAAGCGAACGAGCCGTGAGTTGGTTGATGGCAAAGCCGACCTCGGGTTCGCGCAATATCTGTACGAGCGTTTCGACGCCGACATCGATCATGCCTACCTGGAATCCTACTGCAAAGTGAATCCATGGCCCGATTGGAGCGAACAATTCGGCAAACCGAATCTGCCGCCGGCGAAGGATGTGCCGTATACCGTCGCATCGCCCGAGGATTTCCAGCTTTCAATGCATCGCGGGCATGTTTCAAGCACGGCGATCATGACGGTGAAGGCGGGCCCGGACCTACCGCACCACGTCCGCATCAAGATCACGTTGTGGCAAGGCTATCCGTTCCTCGATGTCGAGCTTTCCATCACCGGCAAGACCGCCGACCCCTGGCCCGAAGCCGGCTGGCTGTGTTTTCCGCTAAACATCGAACAACCAACCTTCCGACTGGCGAGGCTGGGGGCCGTGATCGATCCCGCCCAAAACATCCATCCGGGCGCCAATCACGAGGTCTTCTGCCTCAACGGCGGAATGACGGTGAGGGACGCCAATGGACAGGGGATGGGCCTTTGCCCGCTCGACTCGCCGCTTGTCAGCCTCGGTCGGCCAGGTCTGTTGCGATACACCCAGAAATGGTCGCCTCGCGAGCCACGCGTCTTCGTCAATCTGTTCAACAATGTCTGGGGAACGAATTTCCAGCAGTGGATTTCCGACGTTCCCGCCTCCACCGTTCGTATTTGGTCGGCAGGCCCCACCGACGCGGACCTCGTGATGAAATCGTGGGAATCGCGCCGGTCGCCCGAGACCGCGTTGTTCGACGGGCTCGCCGGCAGTTTGCCGCCAACGCGCTCGGGCATCGAACTCTCACGACCAGGCGTACTGGTGACGGCCTTTGGCCCCAACCCCGACGGGCAGGGCGTCTTGCTGCGGCTTTGGGAACAAATCGGCAGCGATGAGCCGTGTCGCATCCGCTTGCCGGACGGTCTGCAATGTGAAACGGCTCAACCGTGCGATCTTCGCGGCGTCCCCCTCGGCAAGCTGTTGCCGATACGGAACCATGAACTGTTGATTTCACTTCAACCTAACGCACCGGTCAGCTTGTTGTTCGACTCCCAGGTGGTCAGCGCCTGCCAATCTGGTGCGGAATCGTCGATTCGATCACCCATTTAGTCGCCAGATAGCCAAGTTCAACGCGACGGCAAAGCTCACCCAAACCAGATAGGGCACGAAGAGTATTCCAGCCACCACAGACCGCCGCCAGAAGGCTGTCATGGTGGCGGCGATTGCCATCCAGAGAAGAACGATCTCTACGGCGGCGGCGCCGGGATTGCGCAGCCCGAAGAACAGCCATGACCACATGGCATTCAGCAACAACTGAACGCCAAACAGCGTCATCGGCGCAACGGCCCCTGCCAAACCGGCTTGCCGCCAGACCAACCACGCGGCCACAGCCATGGCGAAGTAAAGCACGGACCAAACTGGACCGAAAACCCAGCCGGGCGGCGTCCATGATGGCTTTGCCAGATCTACATACCAGGTGGGGATGTTCGGCGTTGTGGCCAATCCGCCTATGCCCGCCACTGCATAGCAGAGGGTGAGCAGCACGATCAAGCCAAACAAAGGGTATCTCGGTGGTGATTGGGCCATGGATATTCGACTCGGCAAGGGTGACTGACCGGGATCGCGATATTTCATCTGAAGTCTACCACGCCGATCTTCCAAAGAAAATGGAAACCCATTCCCTGGCCGCCTCGGGTGGGCTGGTAACACATGTTTCCCCCAGATAAAATGACTCGGACATCTGGGCAACCTCAATGGCACGCAATCAGTCCTTGATCTTGTTGACGGGCGCGACCGGCTACATTGGCGGTCGTTTGATGCCGTTGCTGGAGAGGCGAGGTCTGCGATTGCGATGTTTGGCTCGACACCCGGAACGCCTCCGCCCACGGATCGGCAGCGCCACCGAACTGGTCGCCGGCGACGTGTTGGCCCCTGAATCGCTGTCCTCGGCCTTGGAGGGCGTCGACACCGCGTACTACCTGATTCACTCGATGGGATCCGCCCAGGGTTTCGAGCATGATGATCGGCAGGCAGCGGCCAATTTCGCGGCAGCCGCAAAACAAGCCGGGGTTCGCAGAATCATTTACCTCGGCGCGCTCGGCAACCCGGAGCATTTCCTTTCGAAACATCTGCGCAGCCGGCAAGAGACCGGCGAAATTCTGCGCAAGTCCGGCGTGCAGGTGATCGAGCTCCGTGCTTCGATTATTATCGGCTCGGGAAGTCTCTCGTTCGAGTTGATTCGGGCCCTGGTCGAACGGCTTCCCGTCATGGTTTGCCCGAAATGGGTGGCAACTCCGGCACAACCGATCGCCATCGAAGACGTACTGGAATATTTGCTGGCCGCCTTGGATTTGGAGGAGCATGAAAGCCACGTTTTCGAGATTGGCGGTCCCGACCGGGTCTGTTACGGCGACATCATGCGGGAGTATGCTCGGCAACGAGGGCTGACGCGGTTGATGATTCCCGTCCCGGTCCTTACGCCCTACTTGTCGAGCCTGTGGTTGGGGTTGGTAACGCCGGTTTATGCACGGATCGGGCGGAAACTGATCGAGGGTCTGCGAAACCCCACCGTGGTCGAAGATCCGTCCGCCCTGGAAGCCTTTCCGATTCGTCCTCGTCGGCTTGCCGAAGCGATGACCAGGGCGCTGCTGAATGAAGACCGGGGCTTTGCGGAAACCCGTTGGTCGGATGCCTTGTCGTCGAGAGGCCTGAGACCGCGATGGGGCGGTGTCCGATTTGGCTCACGAATCATCGACACGCGCACCGCGACCGTGAACGTGCCGCCCGAGACGGCCTTTGCCCCAATTCAGCGTATCGGCGGCAAGACCGGCTGGTAC
>JAEWUR010000494.1 GCA_023397045.1 Planctomycetota bacterium | reverse complement strand
GAATACTCACCGCACGTCGGCAAAAAACGCTATCGTTGAAAGCATTAAAGGGGTAGATAGTTAGTTAGACAATATATATGGAGAATTTTTGGGGTCGGATCGCCCGGCGGTGGAACTTTCGGCAAGAGCAACCCATCGAAAAACCGGGCAAAGAATCGTCGCCCGGCCGATTTTCGGAAGGCGGCCAAGCGGCGGTCCGGCCAAGACTGTTCTCACGCGCGTTGGATCGTAGGAACTCGAGAACTCATGATGACCTGGAACCCCGGGAGGCGGAGTGTCCTGATGCGAGGGGCAGCGCTGGCGTTGGCTGCGTTGTTCGCCCTGGGCGGCGTCGCGTTTGGACAGATGCCGGCGAATCCAATCGCCCCGCTTCCTCTCGGTCCCGGCATCGGCGATGACAAATCGAGCGACGAAGACCTGGCCGACAACGTGTTCCTGTCGGCCGATCGGCGAACGCTCCAGAAGCTGGCCGATTCCCGGAAACTGTTGGCCGACGGACGGTTCAGCGAGGCGGTGCGCTACCTCGGCGATATTCTTGAACAGCCCGAGGACTTCTTCTATCAGCCCGATCGGAATTCGCCGATTCATCGCAGCTTGAAGGCCGAGGCGCAGCGCATGATTGGGCAGTTGCCCCGCGAAGGCCGCGAGCTGTACGAATTGCAGTACGGCGCTCGAGCGCGGCGTCTGTTGGACGATGCGTTGCAGTCCGGCATGAACGCCCCGTTGGCCGAGGTTTCACGGCGATTCTTCCACACCCGGGCCGGCTATCAGGCGACATTTCTGTTGGGGCTCGATCAGTTCGGACATGGACGGCCGCTGGCCGCGGCGTTGACGCTGCAACGTTTGCTCGATGCCGGTTCGGCCACCGAGGAGTTGGAGCCGAACTTGAGTCTGACGCTGGCCGCTTGTTGGCTCCAGGCCGGCATGAAGGATAAGGCGCAGGCGGTCCTGGTCGCATTGCGGCAAGGCCATCCGACGATGCAAGTCGAGGTTGCCGGCCGCCAGACGCCGATGTTCACCGAGGATGCCAATGCGGTTGACTGGCTTGTCGGCCTGATGGGGACGCCCGCGACGGCGCTGGCAGCGACCGCCGAGCCGTGGTGGGTCTATCGCGGCAACGCGGCGCGCAACGCGACCGTCGAGGGCGGCATGCCCTTGATGAACATTCGTTGGCGCGTTCCGGTCTCGACCGATCCGGTCACCAGCGACGCGCTGGACCAATTTGAAAAACAATATGTCGAAGAGGAGACGCCGGTCATCCCCGCGTTGAATCCGCTGGTGGTCAACGACGTGCTTCTGATGCGGACCGCGCAGAACCTGCTGGCCGCCGATATCACGACCGGGAAACGGCTTTGGGAAACGCCGATCGAAGAAGACGCGGAGCCGCAAGACGCGGACAATCCCGAGTTCAAAATGCGGCAGGCGATGCTCTACGGAGGCATCGCGCAACGCGTGATGGGCGATATGACCTACGGCGCTCTCAGCTCCGACGGGCAGCGTGTTTTCGCCGTCGAAGATCTGGAACTTTCGTTCGGAACGGCCGGCACCATGATGTTTCGGCTCGGGCGGATCGTCGGGCGAAATCCCGGCCTGGTCGGCGGCGTCAACGCCGAGCAGGAGTCGATGTACAACCGTCTGGCGGCCTACGACATCCACACCGGCAAGCTGGTTTGGCATCTCGGTGGCCCAACTGGGGAACACGCTCTGCGGCAGGCCGAGACGTTCTTTCTCGGCCCGCCGTTGCCGTTGATGGGGCTCGTCTACGTGCTTGGCGAGATCAAAGGCGAGATACGCCTGATGGCGCTCGAGGGCGCCTCCGGCGATCTGGTTTGGTCGCAACAACTCGCCGTGGTCGAACAGGGCGTCGCACAAGATGCATCGCGACGCGCCTCGGGCGCGTCGCCGTCGTATGCCGATGGAATCTTGGTTTGCCCGACCTCGACCGGCGCGATCGTCGGCGTCGAATTGGCCACCCGATCGCTCCTCTGGGGATATCGGTACGGCCAAGACCGCAACCGCCGGCGATCGAACAACATGATTATTCAGACGATGGCGTCGGGCCAGGCCAGCGCGTTGCGTTGGATCGATGGCAGTGTGGCCATTGCCGACGGCCGCGTACTGGCAACGCCCGTCGATTCCGAATCGCTCTACTGCCTTAGCCTGCTCGACGGCAAGGAGCTATGGCGGGCGGCACGGCAAGACGATCTGTACGTCGCCTGCGCCGACAAGGATAGAATTGTACTTGTCGCCCGTCACGGCGTTCACGCGTTGAACGCAACCGATGGCAAGGCGGCCTGGGACGGCCGATCAATCGAGCTGCCCGATGGAGCGATGCCGAGCGGTCGCGGATTCCGTGCCGGTGATCGGTATTATCTGCCGCTGAGCACGGCCGAGGTCGTGGCCATCGACCTGACCGAGGGGAAGATCGTCGGTCGTGCGAAGTCGCGAGATCGCCTGGTGCCGGGCAACCTGGTTTGTTATCAGAATATGTTGATTTCGCAGGGCTTTGAAGGCGTCGAGGCCTATTACCAGTTGGACGCGGTTCGCGACGACGTCAAGCGGCGTCTCGCGGCCGACCCACAGGATGCCGAGGCGCTGGCCCTGTTGGGCGAGACGTTGCTCGAAGGCGATCAACGCGCCGATGCAATCGATGCGTTCCGGCAAGCCTATCAGCGGGATCCCTCGCCGCGCATCCGTCGGATGCTGCGCGATGCGCTGCTGGATGGCCTGGGGCGGGAGTTCGTCACGTATCGAGATTTCGGCCCGGAATTGGAAAACCTGCTGGAGGACTCGGCCGACCGCGTGCGATATTTACGTCTGATGGCCGACGGTTTGCGACACGCCGGGCAACCGGTTGAGGCCTGGGAATACTATGCCAAGATCGTCGATCTCGATCCGAACGGTCGGCCGCTGGACACGATCGACGATAACCTTGCCGCCCGGCGCGATCGCTGGATTGAAAGCCGGCTGACGACCATGCGGCAGGAGCCGAACGATGACGCCCGGGCGAAGCTCAACGCCGCGGTTCAATCGCGTCTGGACGCCGCACTGGCAGACGGTTCGATCGATGGCCTGAAACGGTTCCTCGACTACTTCGGCCACCAGCCCGAGGCCGAGCCGGCCCGAGCCAAGCTGATCGAGCAGTTGAACGTAGCCGGTCGACCGCTCGAGGCCGAGTTGGCCACAATGGGCAAAAAACCTGCCGAACCGCCGCCAACCG
>JAEWUR010000455.1 GCA_023397045.1 Planctomycetota bacterium | reverse complement strand
CCAATTATTCGCATTCCATCGTCAACTTTCCCCTGCAAGCAGTGCTGTCCCTGAAAGCATTAAAGGGGTAGCTGAAGCATAACCTACCACAGGTTGTCGGCATTTCCGAAACGCGACCGAGCGTATTCTACCGTCTCACCTGACGGAAGGCCGTCGCGCAGGCGTGGTAGTTTTCGGATGACATGCCCATGCATCCGTATTCCTCGACGTAGCCGATGAATCCGCCGTCGGGCGTTCCCAACAGATCGTGCAGCCGTTGGGCCTCGGCGTGGATGTCGTCGACCGTTCCGGTGATCGAGACGGTCTGGTAGCTGATGGGCATGAGAAAGCACTGTTCGCCACGCAATTTTCCGCCGACCAGCGAAATGTCCATGACGTTCGGCTGCGAGATATTCAAGACGTCGACGCCGATTTCGTGAAAGTCGTCGAGAATCGCGTGGAAGTTGCCGCAGCAGTGGAACCAGACGTGCAGGCCTAACTCGTGCGCCCGTTGGAATTGCCGGAGGTATCGCGGTTTGAACAGCCTGCGCCAGGTCGCGGGCGAGACCATCAGGCCGCTTTGGGTGCCCCAGTCGTCGGCAAAGTGGATGCCGTGGAAGCCGTGCCGGGCGGCCATGCGCGTCAGGTCGCACTCGAACTCGATGATTTGATCCATGAGCACGGCAAATCCGTCGGGATCGAGCAGGAAGTCCTGCATGGCATTCTCGAATCCGCGCAGCAACGTGTAGACGGTGAAGCCGCTGAGGTCGAGGCTTGCCAGGCGATAGCGATCGCCGCAGGCGGCCAGAAAATCCGGGGCCGCCGACATGCGTTCGGCTTCCCGCAAATCGGGCACGCGGAGATTGGCCCGGTCCGGCAGTTCGCGGTACACCGGCTCGACCGGATGGCCCATCGTGCCGTCGTCGAGTTTTTCGAGGCGATATCCCCACTCGTTGACCGACCAATCCCACGCATTGACCGAACCGTCGCCGGGCAGTCCGAGCGAGAGATGGTAGAGCAAGACATCGCCGCAGAGTTGGTCGCAGTTCCAAAACACGACCGGTATCCGGTCCGGTCGGCGGAACTCGATGGCTTGGCGAACGCATTCTTCGCGGGTTGTGCTCATGTTCTCAGGCTGGGGATAGGGATGCGCGGATTTTCGAGGCTCGGTCGAACACTTCTTCGCGAGTGATGCCCGCCTCGTGGTACATGGCAAAGACGTTGCCGAAAGGCGTTTCCGGCGGAACGGTGTGCGAAGCCGCGAGGATATAGCCGCCGCCGTCCGAGGTCATCACGTCGATCAGCGCTCGCGTTGCACGTCGGACGCCGTCCGGCGTCGCGTTCGGCAGAAGCTCTTGGGTGTCGACGCCGCCCATAAAAGTCAGGTCCGAGCCGAAATCGCGTTTCAACTCGGCCGCGTCCATGCCTGGGCAATTACATTGGATTGGATTGAGGACCGTAAGCCCCATCTCGATGAGATCGGGAATGATCGGCCGCAGCGCGCCGCAGCAATGGTAGGCGATCGGCAACCCGTGTTTCTTGCCGACGTCGAACGAAAGTTGCAGCGATGGCTTGACCAAGGCACGCCAGGTGGCCGGACTCATCATCAGCGATCGTTGGCTTGCCACGTCGTCGCCCGTCCAGAGCCAATCGAGCGGGAATCGTCGGCATGCCGCGTCGGCCAGGTCGGCGGCGAATTGACCGCACCGCCAAAGCATCTCGGCCGCTAGGTCGGGATCGGATGCCATGTCGACCATCGCCTGATCCATGCCGCGGAGCCGCCAATACATCTCGAACGCGTTCGGCGAGACGTCGCAGCCGATGAAATACTCGTCGGCGAACGCCTCCAGCGGGCGCATTTGCGAAAGCAGATGTTCCTTGTGGTCTTCGGGGAAACGGTATTGGCGGACTTCTTCCGTGGTTGCTTTGGCCAACGGGAAATGCGATATCTGGTTGAAGGGTCCCTCTTTGACCCAGCGGATTCCCCAAGGGTCGACGTGCGACTGGCCGTCGCGTTGGTGGACGACCCCCTCCATGCAGTAATTGTTGTTGACCCAGGTCATGCGAACGTCCTGGCCGAACGCGACGTCGAGAAACGCCGGCGGGATCTCAAGAAGCTCAGCCAGGAGAATCCGCATGTCGGGATGGAACCACATGAAGACCGGGATTCGATCGGCAGGCCGGCGTTGCAGCGATGCGATAACCCGTTGTTTTGGCGTCATGGTTCGTCTTCGCGTTTTTTGTTGGGTTTCTCGAACGGTGGCCCGCGTCTTGCCTGGAATTGTAGACAATAATGTTCGATTTTGCGTTCGATCCGGCATTATGATATGATATGAAACATGCGAATACGTTGCACGAGCATTGTCGCCCAGTATATGGACGCGCCCCACCGGCGGATGTTCGACTTGCGGGCGTGCGGGCTGCCGGAGATTCCGCTGTTGGGTTGGCAAAGCTATGCGAAGGCCAGGCCCGATCTGCCGTTACACCGGCATCCCGGCTGCTTGGAAATCCATCTGTGCGAACGAGGCACTCAGGTTTTTCAGGTCGGCGATCGGCGATATTGCCTGAACGGCGGGGATCTCTTTCTGACTCTTCCGAACGAACTGCACAGCACGGGCGGCTATCCCTGTGGCCCGGGCAACATCTATTGTCTGCTCGTGAAAGTGCCGAAGCCGGGCGGCAGGCTTCTCGGGCTTTCGGTCGGCGACACCCGGTCGCTCCTCCATCCATTCTTGACGGCGCCGGATCGGCAGTTCGGCGCGATTCGGGCGGTGAAAAACCTGTTCGACGAACTCCTGAAGCTTCGCGACGAGGAAGGCGTGCTCTTGAGGAGGCCGCGAATTCGCGCGACCGTGCTACATCTCTTGTTGGCGATTTTAGATAGCTCGGCAAGGCATACCCAAAAATCTCAGCCCTCGCGGCGGATTTCGCAGGTGGTCCAGACGATCCGCGATTGCCCCGAGAGGGAATACCGTCTGCAATCGCTCGCGAAACAGACGCACCTTTCGCTCTCGCGATTCAAAGGACGCTTCAAGAGCGAAACGGGCTTGTCGCCCCGGCAGTTCATTTTGCAGACGAAGATCGAGGCGGCTCAAACCATGCTTCGCACCGGCGACCAATCGATCACGCAGATTGCGATGGACTTGGGGTTCGTGTCGTCGCAGTATTTCGCGACCGTCTTCAAACGAATTGCCGGCGAGACTCCGCGCCATTACCGGCAAAACTCAGCCCTTCGCCGGCCAAGCGTTCGCGTCGACGACGGCCAAGGGTAGAAGCGGCTAACGGGCACTCGCTGCCTGTGGCGGAGTCTGGTCGATACTTTGCTGTGCCCGGAATTGCCGAGCACGGGCGTCGACCTTATTGACACCCAGGAAGACGATGTGCGATCGTTCATGACCGCAGCCCGTTCATCGGACTAGTCGGGCGTCCAGAGTTTGCTGCCGCCGCCGGTTGGCTCGGCGCCGCCGTCGGGCGTCCAGAGTCCGCCGGCATCGGCCGCGGCAGGCTCGGCGCCCATCGACGCTTGGGCTTCGGCCGGCGAGAAGGCCGGCGTTCCGTCGGGTCGCAGGAGCCCCACGTCGACGAGCATGTGAGTGAGCGTTTCGCCGACGCCGGGCTCGTTGATGTGTTTCTGGTGAATGTGCTGGATCAACTCCATCGCTTCCTTGCCGTGGTGCGCGGCGAAACGCAAGGAGAGTTCCATCAAATCCCACGATGCGCAGGACTGTTTTTTTGCGCCGGCGGCCTGGCGGCCTTTCTCGATGTATTGGAGCGATTGGTCGACGTCCGTTTCGTTTCGCGCCAGCGCGGAATAGGCCAGCAGCAGTTCGTTCGAGTCGGCCAGGCTCGGACGTTCGAGAATCGCCTTGGCGAACTTGCAGACGGCCGACCGCAGCGCGAACGCGCCGGTCCGGTAGAACGCGATCAACAAGTCCTGGTCGGAAAGCGTCGCGGGATCGAGCCGATCGAGCCGCGCGATCGGCAATTCGGCGACGGGATGCTGTTGCGGATCGATCGCCGATTGCACGGGCAGGCCCAGTTGCGCACGCAGTTGGTTGAAATCGACGGTTTCCGAAAGCGGTCCGGCCCAATATTCCAGGACGAGAATGGTCGCCAGCACGCGAAGTCGGCTGGCTTCGTCGGAGGCCGCCTCGCGCGGCGACCGGCCGTCGAGCACGCCGAGTTTCAGGTCGGGCCAGCGTTGGAAGATCGCGTCCTGCCGGTATTGTTCGACCAGCGTGCGGATTTGCTCGGGCGTGGCGTCGCGTGGCGGCTGCCAGCCGGTGCGCAGGAGTTTTTGCGTGGCCGACCAGTGGCCGACCGTCTCTTGTGCCGGCGACGATGCGACGGCGTTGCCCGCGGTCTCGGCAATCATGGCTTGAACGCTCGGCAGATCGTCGGCGGCAACGCCCATCACTTCGAGACGAGCCTCGCGGTCGGTCTGTTTTCCGAACAGCAGGGCTTGTCCCAGCAGGCATGGCATGGTTTCGAGCGTCAAGCCTTCGGCACTGCCGGGCATCGGCCGATCGAGCAGCATGTAGGCGGCCTTCGGCGGCGGCGTCTCTCCGTCGCTGAATTGAGCGGGGTCGAACGACACGACGAAGAACCGCGGCGACGAGAGGAATGCCTCTTGGGCCCGATCGGTCTCGTTGACCGTATACACCAACTTCAGCACGTCGATCTGATCGCCCAGCGGATCGGTCGACAGGAACATGGCCTGGGCCTCGGCCTCGACGGCGTCGTCCAATCCATCGGCGTCGGCCGCGCGGAGCGAGGCGTATTTCCGCAGCGCTTCGCCGCAACCGTCGTTGTCGGTCAGCCAACCTCGCAACGTTGCAAGGTTGCGCCAGAGCACTTGGCTATTGGGCGTCTCGGCAGCCATCGCGGCGAATCGGTCCGCTCCCGTTTGCCAGTCGCCGAGCGCGACCGCCTGCAAGGCCTCGGTGAATTGGTTCTTCCATGCGGCGTCGTCGGGGCATGGCAAAATCACGGCATCGTCGCGAAGCAGCAGCGGGATGTCGCGGGCTTGGCTCAGAGCGGAAAGCAGCTCCTGCGGCCGCGAGTCCTTCGAGGTCATGTCGCATTGCAGTTGCAGGAGTGCGCGGGCGGCCAGCGGATAGCCGTCGTTCAGCAAGGCGCCGGCCGTCAAGCCCATCGCCTGATAGGTTCGGCCCGCCAGCGAGCCGTTGGCTGCCCGAAGCGCGCGGACGAGCAGCACGAGCGACGCGGTGGCGTTTTGTTCGGCGGCCAAGATAGCCAGTTCGGCCAACGCGATCTGGTTGTCCGGATGTTTCTTCTGGAAATCGATCGCGGCGGTCTTCGCGGCCTCCATCTGGTCGGTGAATCGCAAGAGCATGCATTGCGTGGCCAGCAGGCAAGCGCGATCGCGGTTTGCACCGTCCTCCATCAGCGAGTCGATGTGCTTCAGGCAGCCGAGATATTGCTCGCCTTCGATCATGCGATCGATTTTTTGCAATTCAGGAAGGAAGTCGGCGCCGCAGCAGAACTTGATCTTTTTGCCGGTGCCGCCGGGGCAGAGCGAATATGCGTCGAGAGCCATGGGTGTTGTTGATCGTGGTCAGTGGATGGTAAAAAAGATGAATGCGGAATGATGAATGATGAATACCGGACATTCATCATTCATCGTTCCGCATTCACTATTCCTGCTATTTTCCCGCTAGGTTGCCCTCGCGGAACGCGTTGGCCATGGCCAGGGGCACCTCGGCCTCGGCCAAGACGACGTGGGCGCGATTTCGAGCGACCTGGGCCTTCATTTCTTGCTCCCGGGCGGTGGCCAGCGCGCGGCGCTCTTCGGCCTTCGCTCGGGCGACGCGCGTGTCGGCCTCGGCCTGATCGGCTTGCAGCCGCGCGCCGATGTTCTGGCCGACGTCGATGTCGGCGATGTCGATCGAGACGATTTCAAACGCGGTCTGTGCGTCGAGCCCGCGATCCAGAACGGCCTTCGAGATGCGGTCGGGATTCTCCATCACCTGCAAGTGGCTGGCCGACGAACCGATGGCCGTGATGATGCCCTCGCCGACGCGCGCGATGATCGTCTCTTCCGTGGCGCCGCCGATGAGTTGTTCGAGGTTGGTGCGAACGGTCACGCGGGCGCGGACTTTCAGTTCGACGCCGTTTTTGGCGATGGCGCTCAAGGTGGATCGGCCGGAGCGTTTGGGATCGGGGCAATCGATCACCTTCGGATAGACGCTCGTTTGGACGGCGTCGAGCACGTCGCGACCGGCCAGGTCGATGGCCGCCGCGCGGTCGAAGTCCAGGTCGATGTCGGCCCGGTGGGCGGCGATGATCGCCTTGATGACGCTCGGCACGTTGCCGCCGGCGAGATAATGGGCTTCGAGCCGCCGTGTGGTCACGCCGCTGTTTTTTTCCAGGCCGATGCCTGCCTGGACGGCCATGATCTTGCCCTGCACGATCACTTGGCTGTTGACCCGCCGAAAGCTCATGCCGATGAGGCTCAGCAGGCTGATGTTGGCGTTGGACATATACGCCCGGAACCAGATGCCGCCGTAGTTCAGCACGATCGCGGCGACGACCGCGGCCAGAATGA
>JAEWUR010000376.1 GCA_023397045.1 Planctomycetota bacterium | reverse complement strand
CCGGGCTCGTTGCGCCGCTGCATTCGGGTTCTTCTGCACTGGAACACGGAGAAGGCGCCCGACGAGATTGTGCATATCTACGTCAAGGAGGCCGCCCGACTGCGTCCCGACCGTTCGAATCTTCCGCCGGTCGATTGGAAGGAGTTGGAAGACTGGATCGCGCAGAACAGCAGCGAGGTGATTCGGCCGGTGAGGAAATAGAAGGACGACTCACGGCTGCGAATGCGGACGTTTCGACGCGCGTTTCCATTGCACCAGTTCTCGGACGATGTCGTCCAATGTATATTTGGCCCGAACGCCGGTCAGGCTGCGCAACTTCGTCAAGTCGGGCACGCGGCGGCGGCAATCCTCGAAATCGTCGCTATATGCCTGGGCGTAGCTGATGAACTCGGTTTTTAGCGACGGATCAACCGCCGCGATGACGCGCTGGGCCAACGTCAGAATGTTGACCGGTTCGTCGCTGCCGATGTTGACCACGTTGCCGACCGCCGCCGGGCAGCCCATCAACGCGAGGATCATGCGGACCACGTCGCTGACGTGTGCGAAGCATCGCTGCTGCTGGCCGTCGTCGTGAACGAGAAGCGGTCGGCCGGCCAGCGCCGCGTCGACGAACCGCGGCAGCACCATGCCGTAGGCGCCCGTCTGTCGCGGGCCGACGACATTGAACAACCGGCCGACGACCACGGGCAGCTTCTGCTCGCGCCAATAGGCCAAGGCCAAGAACTCGTCGATCGCCTTCGACGCGCCATACGACCACCTCGCCCGGATGGTCGGGCCGAAGACCAGATCGTCTTCTTCGGTCCATCGATCCTTGGGGTTTTTGCCGTATACTTCGCTCGTGCTGGTCATGAAGAACTTCACGGGCCGACCGGCGGCCACCTGCCGGCTGACGTGCCGCAGCAGCAATTCGGTCGTATAGATGTTCGTTTCGATTGTGTGGATCGGCTTTTCGGCGATGAGGGCCACGCCGACGGCTGCCGCGAGATGGTAGACCTCGTCGACCTCGGCCACCGACCGGCGCACGAGGTCTTCATCGGCCACGGTTCCCTTGGTGTAATGCAATCGAGGGTGGTCGATCACGGCGGCCAGGTTATCGATCGTGCCGGTCGATTCGTCATCGACCACCGACACGCGGTCTCCGCGCGCCAGCAGCGCCTCGACGAGATGGCTGCCGATAAAACCCGCTCCGCCGGTAACAAGACAGTGGCTCATGGATACAAGGATCAATAAGGAGGTCAATGCGAGTCGGTTTTGTCTCTTCGTTGCGCCACGATGGATGCGACGATCGAAATTGTCAGAAGCAGAGCGACGCCAATGAGTGAAACGAACGGGGGAACATCCACGTCGAGCGAGTAGGCAACCAGCATTTTCACGCCGACAAGGGCGAGGATGGAGGCCAGACCGTAATGCAGGTAGCGAAACATGTCGACGCTGCCGGCCAGAAGGAAATACAACGCTCGCAGCCCAAGGATGGCGAAGATATTCGAGCTGAACGCGATGAACGGGTCGGTCGTGATGACCAGCACCAACGGAACGCTGTCGACGGCGAACACAACGTCGGTGCTTTCAATGACCAGCAGGGTTAGGAACATCGGCGTGATGCAGCGACGGCCATCCTCGCGCGCGAAGAAGTGGTGTCCATGTTGATGATGGTCGCCGCGGGTGACGCGAAGGAATCGGCGAGCGAATCGAAGCACGATGTTCTGTTCGGGGTGGACCTCGACGCCGCTGTGCCGGGCCAGCTTATAGCCGGTGTAGATGAGAAACGCGCCAAAGATGGGGATGATCCATTCGAACCGGTGGATCAGCCCGATGCCCGCGAGAATGAAGACCAGTCGCATGACGATCGCGCCCATGATGCCCCAGAACAGCACGCGATACTGATACATCAGGGGGATGTGGAAGAAGCGGAAGATGACGACGAACACGAAGATGTTGTCCATCGACAGCGCTTTTTCGACGAGATAGGCCGTCAGGTATTTCGTGCCGGTTTCCGAACCGTCCCACCACCAAAGGACGCCGCCGAAGAGTAAGGCCAAGGCGATCCAGAAAACGCTCCAGCCGGCCGACTCCCGAAGTGATGGCGCATGATCGTGCCGGTGAAACACCAGCAGGTCGAGTGCGAGCAAAACGGCGACCAGGACGCCGAAACCAGTCCAATGCCAGAGGGCCAATTCCATCGCGACGTTCCATTTCTTGCTGAATTTGCGATTCTCAAACCCTTTACCATAGGATTCTCGGCGTCGCAGGGCAATATCCACCCCTCTTGGTGGTGTGTTTGCGGCGGGAAGTGCCGCGGAAAGACCAGGGAATGAGGATTATGATCGCCAAAGCCGGAATTATCTTGTACCCTTGTAAAGGAATACCTGGAACGGGAGAGAGTGCATTGCGAGCGATTCAGCCTTCGGCGCCGCGAACGATTGTCGCCTTCCTGCTGATATTAACGGCGGGCGGTATGCCATGCGCGATCTCGAACGCGCAAGAGAAGACGGTCGAGGCGCTCCGGCTGTACGATACGGCCGTGACGCTCCAGAACAACAACCAGTTTCAGCAGGCGGCCGCGCAATGGGCGCAGTTCATCGAGCAGTATCCGCAGAGCAAGTTCCTGCCCCAGGCGTTGTACAATCGCGGGATATGTCTCTACAACATCGACGACAAGCAAGGGGCGGCCAAGACGTTCGCCCAATTCGTCGCGCAGTTTCCCGACGATAGCCTGGCCGCCGACGCGCTCGACGCGCTGGCCATCTGCCGCGACGACCTTGGCCAGCATGTCGAGGCCGCCCAATGTTTTGACCAGTTCTTGGAAAAATATCCCAAGAGTCCGCAGGCGGCCGAGATCGCCATGCGCCGCGCGGCAGCGCTCTCGCAAGAAAAGAAATACGCCGAGGCCCAAAAACTGTTCGAGAAGGTCGTGGCCGCCGGCGATGCGTCGTCCGGCGAGGCGGCCCATTGCTTGGTGCGCATCATGATCGCGCAGAACCATCCGGCCGAAGCCGCGGCGATGACCGAAAAACTGCTGCCCGACCTGCAAGACACGCCGCAGGCGGCCAATCTGGAGATGGCCCGAGCCGAGGCCG
>JAEWUR010000344.1 GCA_023397045.1 Planctomycetota bacterium | reverse complement strand
CGGCCTCGGTGCTTCTCTACCAGAGTTGAACCCCGGCTTCGGTTGGTGGTTCCGCCGATTTTTTGGAAACGAGGCAAAGGGTTGGTGGTCACGCCTTTTCGGCTTGTTTTGTGCGGATGCGACGCCTTTTTGACGGTCGCCGACTGGTGGACTTGTTCGAGGCGGGCTGCTATAATTGGGGGTATTCACTCCGACCCATCCTGCCTTTTTTTGAATCAGAGGCAGTCTATGGCCAGAACCCTACCGCAAAGCGCAGCCGGACCGGCTGAGTTTTGCTGCCGTTCCGACCGCGGAATGGTTCATCAGCAGTCTAGACCACGATAAGGAAGCATCCCATGTCTCGCCAAGTTCGTTGTTGGTGTCTCGGTGCAGCGATCGTTGCAGTAATGTGTGTGGCAGCGTCGGCTTTTGCCGAATCGGGCACCGTGAAGTTCTCCAAAAAGTGTCTGATGAAGGATTTGAACGAGAGTTGTGCGATTGTCGACGTCGACAAGGATGGCAAGCTCGACGTCATCGCCGGGACGCATTGGTACGCCGCGCCGGATTTCATTCCTCGGCCGGTGCGCGAAATCCCGATCTTCGGCGGCGATTATTTCTCGAACAACAGCGACCTGCCCTACGACGTGAACGGCGACGGTTGGGTCGACGTGATTTCGGTCGGTTGGATGGACAACGAGATTTGCTGGTATGAAAATCCCGGCGCCGACGGGCTGAGCAAGGGTTATCCTTGGCCGAAGCACGGGCTGGCCGCGGCGGCGGGCGAAAATGAGGCCCTGGACCTGCACGACATCAACGGCGACGGGCAACCGGAGATCTTCGTCAACTGCTGGAACAAAGACAAGCCGATGACGATCTATCAGTTCGCCAAGGACTCCGAGGGCAAACCGATCGCCCAGCCCGTCGTGATCGGGCCGGTGGGCGGACACGGCTATGCATTCGGCGACGTCAACGGCGACGGGCGCGAAGACATTCTTTGCGAGAGCGGCTGGTATGAGCAGCCCGAGAGCGATCCGTTCACCAAGCCGTGGACGTTGCATCCCGAGACGGCGTTGCCGCACCCCTGTTGCCCCTTCATCGTGACCAAGCTGACCGACAGCGGACGCAACGATCTGGTCTGGGGCAAGGGCCACGACTACGGCATCTACTGGTGGGAGCAAGGCGAACCGAAGGCCGACGGCACAACGACCTGGACCGAACATCTGGTCGACAATTCGTGGTCGCAGCCGCACTGCATGCTCTGGACCGACATCGACGGCGACGGCCAGTCGGAATTGATTACCGGCAAGCGCGTGCGAGCCCACTGCGGCAACGATCCCGGCGGCAAGGAGCCGGCATGCCTCTATTATTACAAGTGGGACAAAAACGCCCGGGAGTTCAAGCGGCACACGATCGCCGATCATGGCGAAGACGTCGGCGGCGGCATGCAGATTCGTTCGGCCGATCTGAATGATGACGGTCGGCCCGAAATCGTCGTGGCCGGGAAGAGCGGCACGTGGATTTTGTGGAACGAAGGCCTGGAGAAATAGACCTTTTGACCCTATCGACCGTCTCCCCGTTCCCGTCATCGGGTGAGGGGAGAGGCGGTCGGCCCTCACCCTGACCCTCTCCCAAAGGGAGAGGGGACCTGGCGAAGTTGTCTATTGATGGATGCGATTCCCGATGATCCCGGACGGCGTGGAGCCGTGGCGGTCGTGCCGCGCGACGGCCGGATGCTCGTCATCCGCCGGGCTCGGACGGTCGTGGCGCCGCTGGTCTATTGTTTTCCAGGCGGCGGCATCGAGGGCGACGAAACGGAAGAAGAAGCCCTGGTGCGCGAGTTCCGCGAAGAGGTCGGCGTGCTGGTCCGACCCGTTCGGCGTCTGTGGCATTGCGTTACGTCGTGGAAAGTAGACCTCGCCTGGTGGCTCGCCGATTTGGATCCCGATGCCATGCCCGTTGGCAACCCGCGCGAAGTCGAATCGATCCATTGGCTCACCGTTGCCGAGATGGCGGGACTGCCTGATCTGCTGGAAAGTAATCGCGAGTTCTTGCGCCTGGTCGAGCGAGGTGAGATCGATCTTGCGCTGTAGCCGTTGTACAGAAGAATCGCTCACGGCTTCTGCTTCTCGGCGTCGATTGTTGCCTCCGGCTTCGATTCCTCTTGCGGACTCGCCGGTTTCTTCGTATCAAAGCGGCGATTGAAGACGTCGGGATCGAAGGGGTCGGCCGCCGGCGACGGACTCTTGGCGGGCAGCGGTTGGGCGTTTCGGCTGTTTTGCGATAACACCCTGGGCGGCGCGTCGGGCCGTTTCGCGTCGATCGAATCGATCGGCGATGCGGCCTCGACGATATTCGAATCGGGTGCCGTCGGCTGCGAAAGGTGAACGGCCCAGTCGACCAGCCGTTTGTATTGCTCCACCTCATGCTGGCTGAAGACGGCCCGCTGGAGTTGTCCGTGCGGGCCGTTGGGCACGATCAGCAGAGCGCTGCCGACCGGATTCGCGCGATCGACATATGACAGGACCGTGTAGAGATTTCGCTGGGTCGTTCGGCGACCGGCCGCCACGTTGCCGGACACCCGAGACAGACGCAACGGATTGTCGGCCTGCGGCCCGTGACATCCGGCCGTGGCACAGCGGTGCATCAACACCGGCTGGACCGATTGTGCGAACGATTCGACCGTGCCCGGCGGCAGGTTGCGAACCATCCGATTGAGTTCGTCGTTGGTCGGGTGCGATGCCGGCTTGTCGGCGTCTTCGGGCTTCGCCGCCGGCGGTTCCAGGGCCATTTTCAGACGCGCTTGCAGGATGGCGACCATCGGATGGTCGGGCTGGATCGCGGCGGCCTCGGCCAACTCGTCACCGGCATGTTGCCAAAGCTCGTGCCGAAGCGACCACTGGGCCAGTTGAAGGCGGTCGTGGAAGTTTCCCGGCTGAATCGCGGCCTTCTTACGCTGAAAACCCTCTTCGAGGCTGCTGCAAACCAGCTCGACCTCGGCCGCGCCGATCGTCATGTGGCCGTTCGGCATCTCGATCAGGTATTCCGCGTTCGTCCGCGAGACTTGCCCTTCGAGAATCTGACCGTTTCGCAGGACGAGCAACTGCGGCGGCGCCGACGGATCCGACGCAGGGCCCTCCGCTTTCAAAACGAAAACGAAGGCCGGGAAGAGCATTGCAGCAACAGCAACGGCGCGGAGGTCAACCATCATAGGCGGGAGGGTACGCCGTCGACCCGGTGCGGTCAAGAGCGATTGGCGCAATCCCGCGAGCGAAAGAATCGGTCCTAGTGATTTGTCAGCTTTTGATTTTGGGGTTGTGTGGCACTGGCTCTGCCAGTGCTCTGCTTCTCCCCGTGGCATGAACCCGGCACTGGCAAAGCCAGTGGCGCCCCAATCCTTACCATTGACAGAGCGCCAGTGGTCTGTCCAATTCAAGTTTACGAATGGACCAAACATCGTAACCCGAAGCGTAAGCGAGGCTGTCCCTCGCTTACGCTTCGGGTTGCGATTCTGTCGCACCAAACCTCCATTAGTAACGACAATTTGGACAAACCGCTATTCCGATTCGTGCAGCCACTCGGTGTCGTATTCGACCGGCGACGCGGCGGGCGGATTGATCTGCTCCATGACCCAACGGTTGACGTCGGCCAACATCAGCGGCGAAAGCTCATGGCCGCAGGGATATT
>JAEWUR010000319.1 GCA_023397045.1 Planctomycetota bacterium | reverse complement strand
GTCTCGGACGCCAACGCCGAATTCTCTTCGGCACGCCGACAGGGGCAAATCGCGGACGGGAGACGCCGGATGGAATTGCGGAAAAAATTCGGTCGGCTTCGGTTTTCGGCAGGTTTGGGGAGCATTTCGGGGCGGCCGTCATTTTGGTTCGGCCACACGGCAAAACTGGGTGACCGAGGCGGTGAAATCCGGCTCGGACGACGAGTTGCCGGGGAGGAGCGTCGGCGTCCGGAGGGCCAATTTGGCAGGGGGGGCTCACTCGAAACAGACACGAAAAGCCGGAACGGAGGACGGAAGGATGGCCAACAGCGCCTCGAACTCTGATGTTCGCGATTAGGCAATCTGACGGTCTGTCCAATTCAAGTGTACGAATGGACGAATCTTCGTAACCCGAAGCGTAAGCGAGGCCATCCCTCGCTCAAGCTTCGGGTTACGATTTTGGCCCACAGATCTCGCCATCAATAACGACGATCTGAACAGCTCGCTAGTGGACGCTCAGCGGAGCGTCGCGTCGGGCGTGGGGCGAGGCTCCGGCCGATGCGGCATCCTGCTCGACGGAACCTTCGGTCAGACCGCCTTCGAGGAACATGCCCATGCGGCGGAATTTCTGGTAGCGTTCTTCGAGAAGCTGATCCACCGGGCGGCTGGTCAGGTCACGCAACGTGGAACGCAAGAAGAGCTTGAGCCGGCTCGCCATCAGGTGGTGATCGCGATGGGCGCCGCCGAGCGGTTCGTCGATCACCGAGTCGACGACGCCCATGCGGGTGAGATGGGCCGACGTCATTTTGAGCGCTTCGGCCGCGCGTTCTTTGAAGGTGTGGCTTTTCCAAAGGATGCCGGCGCAACCCTCGGGGCTAATGACCGAGTAGTAGGCATGTTCGAGCATCGCCACGCGGTCGCCGACGCCGATCCCCAACGCGCCGCCCGATCCGCCTTCGCCGATCACGATGCAGATGACCGGCGTTGGCAGCCGGGACATTTCGAACATCGAGCTGGCGATGACTTGGGCCTGACCGCGTTCTTCCGCGCCGATGCCGGGATAGGCGCCGCCGGTATCGATCAGGCAGATGACGGGCATGTGGAACTTGGCGGCCAGGTGCATTTTGGCCATCGCTTTACGATAGCCTTCGGGATGCGCGTAGCCGTAGTTGCACAGATTGCGTTCTTTCAGGTTTTTGCCTTTTTGGTGACCGACGACCATGACCTTGTAGGAATCGAGTTTGGCCCAGCCGGTCCGGATGGCTCGATCGTCGCCGAAAAACTTATCGCCGTGCAGTTCGGTGAAGCCCTCGAAGACCAACTCGAGGTAGTCGGTCGTCATGGGCCGGTCGGGATGTCGAGCCACTTCGACCGTTTCCCACGGCTTCAGGTTGGCGTAGGTTCGCTTCATCAGTTCGACGAGCTCGCGCCGGAGTCGGCGGATTTCGGTGCGCACTTCGGGCGTCGGTTCGGTCCGGGCATTGAGTTTTTCGAGCCGGGCTTCCAGCTCGTAAATCGGACGCTCGAAGGACAATCGATGGTCAGAACCTGCCATAGCTGTTTTCTTCCATCCAAGTTCCAAAAGGGTTCCGCGGGGCGCGCCTTGGCCCTGCGTCGATTCGGGGGGCCGCAAAAACGGTCCCGCCGTCCAATAAGTCTGTTTCGGCTTGCCGGACGGCCGCATATCAGGAATTGCCGGTAGGCATGGACCTGAAAGGCCTCATCATACGAAATTCCCGGAGAAAATCACCCACCGTTTCGGGGCGTGCGGAGGCCTTTTTTGCCATGCAACGCCGGATCAACTGGCCGAAAGCGGGCATAACGTTGGGATTTTGCGCCTCTAGCGAGGGGGGCGTCGTCTTCAGATGCTTCGTCAACAGGTCGTTGACGCTTGTGCCGGTGAAGGGGGGTTTGCCGGCAACCAGCTCGAAAATCGTGCAGGCGAAGCTGTACAGATCGGCCCGCTGGTCAAGCGGCAGGCCGCGGATCTGCTCGGGCGACATGTAGCTCTTGGTGCCCTGCTGGATCTTCTTGCGCGGGGTGAGCAGTCTCATCAACCCGTTCGGCCGGCGCTTGGCCAGGGCGAAGTCGATCAACTTGACGTCGCCGTCGTCGGTCACCAGGAAGTTGTCGGGCTTGATGTCGCGATGGACCCAGCCGAGGCGGTTGAAATGGTCGAGAGCGGCCGCCGCGTTTTCGATGATTTTGGGCAGCAGCGGGGCTATTTTGTCGGCGTCGGCAAGCATCCGCTGCTTCATATTGGGAGCGGAAAACCACTCCATGCCGAGGTACGGCAGGCCGCGATCCCAGCCAAATGTGTACATTTCGATGATTCGCGGGTCTTTGATGTCGCGGCCGACCAGGTACTCCTGACGCAGCAGCCGGATGTTATCGGCGTCATGGTCGCTGGAGTCGCGCAACGTTTTGACGCCCACCAGACGTTGCGCGGCATCGTCGTAGGCCTGCCAGATCTGCGAGCCGTGACCGGTGTGAACAACGTTCAGCAACCGATAGGGTCCAAGAAATCCGGGAGCGCCTCGTACCACGAAAATACCCTTCACGAATCAAACGGAAAAAACCACAGGGCGGCAGGGCCGCCAGCCAATACGAGCTGCCGCTCGGCTGGTTCCAATCCGCTCCCGTTGGTCGCTAAATTGTGTGAAAAAGTCTACGATCTTTGGAGTTAGTAATACAGATTATTGACATGCTGCCAAGCGGTGCGATGACGCCCGCGTTGGAAGGTGCGGCAGCCCTCACCCTAACCCTCTCCCGGTGGGAGAGGGGACGTAACACAGACTTTTCAATATACCGGGCGGCCCGACCTGGGGCAACTCAGCACGCGGAGGTACAGCTCCTGGAGCCGGTCGGCCATGTGCTGGTGGCGGAACTGATCGGTGAATCGCCGGCGGCCTTCCTGGCCGAACCGCTCGCGGAGCGATGCGTCGGCCGCGAGACTCTCCATCGCGACGGCCAGCCCCACCACGTCGCGCGGCGCGACCAAAAAGCCCGTCTCGTCCGGCAGCGTCACCT